>NZ_JAGQAY010000037.1:0-16888 GCF_024345355.1 Cyanobium sp. WKJ7-Wakatipu | reverse complement strand
CGGCTGGCAGGCTTTCAATCGATCCGCACCGGGATGCAGTCGGTGATGCACGACATCACGGCGCTGATGGCGATGGTCATGCGCAGGACACAGCCCAACCCTTGCTAAGACTTTGAATCAGCCCTGCTTGCTGGCCCTTCTTCAGGTGGATCACAGCTCAGCTCCAGGCGCCAAGTGGTCGATTGAAACCCCCGGCCCTCCCCGAGCAGCTTGGCTTCCAGGCTTTTGACATTTGAGGAGTCGAATCGCGTGGCGGCGGGCTGGGTGGCTCGCTGGCTAGCGGAGCACCCACAGAGTGCACCCACGACGAGTCGCGTGGATGCCGGTCCTGTGATGGCTAGTGCTACTGCTTGATCAGCCGGCCAGCAGGGGCGAGAAGCGCTCCTTCTCTGGAATTGCCGTGAATTCGGCCACGATGGCGCGGAATTCTTCGCCATCGAGGCTCTCTTTCTCGATCAGTAGCTCCACTACCCGATCCATGCAGGCGCGGTGCTCTGCCACCAACTTGACCGTGTCTGCGTAGCAGCTGTGCACCATCTGGCGCACGGCATCATCGATCTTGCTGGCAAGGCGATCGGAGCCATCGCTGCGGGTCATTAGGTCACGGCCCAGGAAAACCTCCTGGTTGCCTGCTTCAAAGGAAACCTGGCCAAGATCGCTCATGCCAAACCGGGTGACCATTTGGCGGGCAATCGAGGCGACCTGCTGGATGTCACCACCTGCACCAGTTGTGACCTCTGCGTGGCCGAAGACCACATCCTCGGCAGCCCGGCCGCCGAGGGCACCCATGATGCGAGCTCGGAGCTGGGCCCGGCTCACCAACATCTGCTCCTCGTCGGGGGAGAACCAGGTAAGTCCCTGGGCCTGCCCCCGTGGAATCAGGGTGACCTTCTGAACGGGGTCATGGGCCTGCACCAGGGTGCCCACCAGGGCATGGCCAACCTCGTGATATGCGATCAGGCGCTTGCTGCGCCCATCGGTGAGGGGCTTGCCCTCCATGCCGGCAATGATCCGATCGACGGCATCATCAATTTCGGCAAGTGAAGTGGCCTCCTTGCGGCGCCGGGCCGTGAGGATTGCCGCTTCATTAAGCAGGTTGGCGAGATCGGCGCCGGAGAAGCCCGGGGTACGGCGAGCAATCACTTCGAGGCTTACATCGTCGGCCAGTTTCTTATCGCGGCTGTGCACCTTGAGCACAGACAGCCTTCCTTTGATGTCTGGCACATCAACTTGAACCTGGCGATCGAAACGACCTGGGCGCAGCAGGGCTGAATCGAGCACGTCGGCTCGGTTTGTTGCGGCAATGATGATGATGCCGCTATTGCCTTCAAAGCCGTCCATCTCGGTGAGCAGCTGGTTGAGGGTTTGCTCCCTCTCGTCGTTACCGCCGCCGACACCTGCACCACGCTGGCGTCCCACCGCATCGATTTCGTCGATGAAGATCAAACAAGGGCTGTTTTCTTTAGCTCGCTTGAACAGGTCGCGAACCCGGCTGGCGCCCACGCCAACAAACATTTCAACGAATTCAGATCCTGAAAGCGAGAAGAAGGGAACTCCGGCTTCACCAGCAATTGCCTTGGCTAGCAGGGTTTTACCGGTACCTGGAGGTCCTACCAGCAGCACACCCTTGGGGATCTTGGCGCCAACTGAAGTGAAGCGCTCGGGGGTTTTTAGGAAGGTGACAACCTCCTGGAGGTCCTGCTTGGCCTCTTCAACACCAGCCACGTCGTCAAATTTGACGCCAGTTTCAGCTTCCATGGCAAACCGGGCTTTGGTTTTGCCGAATTGCATCGCCTGACCGGGGCCCCCGGGCATGCCGCTGCCGCGGCGTGAAAGGAAGATCAGCGAACCGATCAGCAGCAATGGGAAGAGCAGATTGCCGAGCAATCCAAGAGCTGGTGGAGCGGTTTTGGGTGGATGGATATCGAAGCTGATGCCCTGCTCTTTGAGCTTGTTGACGAGCTCTGGAGCAACACCGGGCAGGTCTACGCGCAGACGCTGTACCCGATTGTCGAGGTCAGGATCCACAGCCTCGATAACTGCACTGCGACCGCCGTCGAAAATATCAACCGCCGTTACCCGGCCCGCATCGACGTAATCGAGGAAGCGGCCGTAGCTCATGCGGGCTACGGCCGCATTGCGCGGAGCAACCGTGGCGCCTTCAGGTTTGAAACGGGCCGTGCCGCCGTTACCAAGCAGCTGCCAGCCGAGGAATGCGACCACTGCCAGGGGCAGCAGCCAGAGGGCAATCAGACGCCAGCGCTGGTTCATAGCTGAGACACTTTGTTGACAAGTGTAACGGCGCCAGGCCCCCTCCCCGAGCCCTGCTTCAGCTAGCCGTTGCCCAGGGCAGCGCTTCGAATTGGGCCGGTTGAGCTGGTAGGGACGGTGGATCGTTAATCAGATCGCCGGAGTTAACGGTCTCCACCAATTCGGGCCCACCGAGGCCGTGGGTCCAGATCTTCACCACGCTGCTTGGTGGGCACTGGAAGCTGAGCAGCTCGAAGGGAAATACCACTCGTTCGAGGAAGAACTGCTCGGGACCGATGCAGCGCAATATCACCATCCGATCGCTGGTATTGCGGTAACTGCACGCCATTTGGGCCACGACTGAATCCCGATTTCTCCACCCATAAAGCCACTGGCTTGAGTGCGGGTTTAGTGACGGACGCCACTGTTTTCGGTTTTTAATGGTTTTTTCTGGTTTCGTCCCGTCGCTGCCCCGGCTCACCAGACCGGTTCAAAGGCTGCGCAAGGCAACGATTGGGTCGAGGCGCGCAGCCCGGCGGGCGGGCACTACGCCGAAGAAAAGGCCAATCGAACCGGATAGCCCCACCGTGACCAGTACCGTGGCCGCCCCAATCGATGCCGGTAGGGGTGTCAGAACGCCAACCACAGCCACCGTGCCAATGCCCACGGCGCTGCCGATCACGCCCCCCAGGCTGGCCAGCACCAGCGACTCCACTAGAAACTGCAGCAACACATCGCCGCTGCGGGCGCCGAGGGCTTTGCGCAGGCCGATCTCCTCGGTGCGCTCACTCACCGACACCAACATGATGTTCATGATGCCGATGCCGCCCACCAGCAGCGACACGGCGCCGATGGCCGCCAGCATCAAGGTGAGGCCACCAGTGATCGTGCTCACGATCGTGAGGGCATCTTTCTGGGAGCGCACGGCAAAATCGTCTTCCCGCAGGATCCGGTGTCGCTGGCGCAGCAGGTTGGTGATCTGAAAGCTCGCGGCCCCCGTGCTCTGCTCGTCGCGGGCTTCGACGCTGATGAAATTTAGGCTGACCCCGTAGGTGGGGTCGCGTCCTGAAAGCTTGCTCACCATGGTGCTGAGGGGCACGTAGGCGTTCTCGTCTTGGTTTTGACCAAATACGGCTCCCTTGGGTTCAAGAACGCCGATCACTTCGAACAGCTGGTTGCGAATACGCAGCTGGCGCCCCACTGGCGCCTTGCCTGGAAACATCTTTGTGCCCAAGTCAGGCCCCACCACGGTGACATTGCGAGCGCCGTTGAGATCGCTGGCGGTGAAGAAGCGCCCCTGGGCAATCTCAAATTGACGAACCGGCAGAAACTCCGGTGTAACACCGAGAATTGACGTGCTGCTGCTCAGTCCGCCCGCCTGAACCACCCCGCTCAAGGTGATCTGGGGGGCTACCCGCTTGACGCTGGGTACCTGCTCGCCGATGGCGACCGCGTCTTCTAACACGAGGTTTTTGGGGAAGTCGATGCCCTGGCGCCGGGTGTCGTTGCTGCCAGGCACTACAAAAAGCACGTTGGCGCCGAGATTGCTTAGCTGCCCTTCGGCCAGGTTCTGGGCGCCTCGCCCCACCCCCACCAAGGTGATTACGGAGGCATTGCCGATGACGATGCCGAGCATGGTCAGCAAACTGCGCAGCCGATTGGAGCGCAGGGTGCTCAGGGCCATGCCGACGGTTTCCCGCATGGGGAGCTTGGTTGGCATGGCTGCGGTGGCGGCTGCTGGCCCTAAACGATGGCGGGTCTGTCGTCAGCGTCGTGGCTGCGGGCGCCCCGATGCACCTCGCCGCGCTGCAGATCCAGGGTCACGATTTCCCCCTGACGCAGGTTTGCGATCGCGTTACAGACACCCACAATCGTTGGTACGCCAGTGCGCTCGGCGATCAAGGCGGCATGGCTCTCGAGGCCACCGGCTTCCGTAACTACCCCTTTGGCTTTGCGAATCGCCTCGACGTAATCGGCGCAGGTTTCATGCACCACCAGGATTTCGCCAGATTGGATTGCCGCCGCTGCCTCTGGACTATCAACCAGGCGAACTCGACCGCTCACGGATCCAGTGCCGACGCCGGTTCCCTTAGAGAGCACCGCGGAGACGATGCCCACCTTGATGAAGTCGGTGGAGCCGCTGATACCCGAGAGGGTGCCGGCTGTTTGAACGACTAGGTCACCATCGCGAAGAAAGCCCAGCTCGCGTGCCATGCCCATGGCCAGGCTGAAGGTGCTGGTGGAGGAGCTCTGCTCCTCCACTACCAAGGGGTTGACGCCCCAGCAAAGCTGCAGCTGCCGGGCCACATTCACCTCGCTGGTGATCGCCAAAATTGGGGTGCTGGGGCGGAACTTGCTGACACTGCGAGCCGTAGAGCCCCCCTTGGTGAGCGGCAAAATTGCGGCCGCATTCAGCTGGCGAGCAATGCTGCTCACTGCCTGGCAGATGGCATTGGGGATGGTGGTTGCCATGTGGCTATCGAGCACCCGGCGGGGGTAATCCCGCTCGATGCGCCGGGCGATTATGGCCATGGTGGCCACCGCTTCCACGGGGAAATCGCCCACAGCGCTCTCATTGGAGAGCATCACGGCATCGGTGCCATCAAGGATGGCGTTGGCTACGTCGCTCACCTCGGCCCGGGTGGGCCTGGGGCAGCTCACCATTGAATCGAGCATCTGGGTGGCAGTGATCACCGGGATGCCAAGACTGTTGGCCTTGCGAATCAGCTCCTTCTGCAACAGGGGAACTTCTTCGGCGGGCATCTCAACGCCAAGGTCGCCCCGAGCAACCATCACCCCGTCGCAGAGGGGCAGGATGTCGTCGATCTGATCGATGGCCTCAAACTTTTCAATCTTGGCCACCACGGGGGTGTCGTGGCCATGGCTGCGGATCAGTTCGCGGATCTCGCGCATGTCCGAGGGGTTGCGCACAAAGCTGAGGGCCACCCAATCAACCCCCTGCTTCAGCCCAAATGCCAGATCAACGCGGTCTTTCTCGGTGAGGGCACGGATAGAGAGCTGCACATCGGGGAAATTCACTCCCTTGTTGTTCGAGAGCACTCCACCAACGGTGACGCTGCAGAAAAGGGTCTGCTCTGGCTTGTCGACGCTGTCGACCACCATCTCCACCCGACCGTCATCCAGCAGGATGCGACTGCCTGGCACCACCTCATCTGCCAGGGATGCGTAGGTGACGGTGGCAATCTTCTGATTGCAGGGCACGTCCCTAGATGTGAGGGTGAACTGATCACCCTTGGCCAGGGTGATCGGCCCATCGGCAAAGCGGCCCAAACGAATTTTGGGACCCTGCAGGTCCTGAAGGATGCCGAGCTCAATGCCCAGCTCCGTTGACACCTGGCGAATCGTGGCGATGCGAGCCGCATGCTCGCTGTGGTCGCCGTGAGAAAAATTGAGCCGGAAAGTAGTGGCGCCGGCTGCCACCAACTCGCGCAGACGTTCGGCGGATTCCGTGGCAGGCCCGATCGTGGCCACGATCTTGGTGCGACGCATGAGATCGGGCTGGGGCATGTAAACGCCAACAGACGACTGGAAACTACCATCCAGGCCTGCAATAGGCTGTCGTAGGTGGATTTTCAGCATTACCAAGAGGGTTGCCGCGCCACGGCCCGCTACCCAGATGCCGGTGCCAACCCCATTTATCCCACCCTGGGGCTGTGCGGTGAGGCTGGCGAGGTGGCCGACAAGGTCAAAAAGGTGCTGCGCGACAGTCAGGGCAGCTTTTCGCCTGAGGTGATTGCAGACCTGCAGCTCGAGCTTTGTGATGTGCTCTGGTACGTGGCCCAGCTCGCTACCGAACTTGGCCTGGAGCTAGAGCAAATTGCCCAGGCCAACCTCGACAAACTGGCCAGCCGCGCCGCCCGTAACGTGATTGGAGGCAGTGGTGACAGGCGGTGAGCAAGCAAGGTTTTGAGCTTGGGCCACGGCATGAGCTCGCAAAGTGGCTGTCGCGGTTGCTCGCTCTCCTAGTCATTGGTGCGCTGGTGCTGCCAGCTCCTGCCTGGGCAGCAGATCTCCAGGTATCTGAGCTGAGCATCGAACCCTGCCCCGCCGAGGACATCGGTGCCCAGCCAGAGTTGCGGCGCCCGGCTGGTGCCAGCTGCTACGCCCTGCGCGGCAGCGTGGTGAACCCCACCCGCAAGCCCGTTGTTGACACCGACGTATTTGCCCTGATCGTTGATTCAAGTGGCGAGCCGGTGCTGCAAAACCGCACCCGGGTGGGTTCGATCGGTGATGTGCCGCCTGGCACCTCTGCCTTTGCCCTGCGCCTATCGGTGCCGGCTGGCACCCCTGGACCGCTCAGCTTCCGCAATGTCAAGGCAAGAGGTTTCAGTGCCCCGGTGCGCACCCGCGCTGGTGTGGATGACGAGCTGCTGCCCCTTGAACAGGCCTTAGCTGATCAGTAACCAGCTCCGAGCACCGAAACGCTGGCGCCTTCGAGCAGGCTCTGCACCAGTTGCAGGGCAATAAAGGCCACGATCGCCGAAAGGTCTAGGCCGCCTAGGGGCGGAATCAGGCCGCGGAAGGCATTCAGGTAGGGATCGGTGATCGAGCTCACCGTCGAAAGCACGGGGTTACTCCAGTCGAGATTGGGAAACCAGCTCAGCAACACCCGCACTAGCAACACCAGGGTGTAGATGCTGAGGGTCTGGGCCAGAACCTGCAGCAGGAAACTCAGGGCGTCCATGGAATTTTGTTAGTGGGCCAACTCTAGGCAGCTTGCTTCCAGAGGTCAGCCTCAGCCTTGATGGCGAAGGTGCGGTGGAACTTCTCGCTGAGGGTGAGCCAGTAGGAGCGGCCCTCGCTTTGGCGCTTGCGCTCGATGAAATTTTGGGCCAGTAGCTCCTTGATGTGGTCGTAGGCGCCGGAGCCGCGCAACTCGACTAGATCAGATTGCAAAATCCGCTTTTTTAAGGCAATCGTGGCCAGGGTGCGTAGTGCGGCCGTGGATAGGTCCACGGGCAGGAGGTTTTGAACCAGGTCGGCCAGGCCATCGCGCAGCTGCAGGCTGTAGCGGTTGCCCTCCTGGCGCACCTCCAGGGCCGTATCCCGGTGGGCGTAGTCGGTGATCAAGGTGATCAAGCCAAGCTCCGCCTCCTCTCGGCTAACCGCAGCGATCTCAGCCAGCTCTGTCAGACTGAGGGGCCGGCCTTTCAAGTAGAGGATCGCCTCCATCCGGGCGGGCAGGGATAGGCCCTGAATCAGCCCCTTGCTTTGCATGGCCGCACGTTACCGCAGCTTTTTGGGCTCATGCCAGGGCTGGCAGGGGCGCTGAGCTGGGCCCCAAAAACAGTTTGTAGGCAGGGTTTGCCGATTCGTCCCAGTGCTGATACCCCAAGCCATCGAGGAACTCCTGCCAGGCGGGTCTGTCAGCGCGTGGCACCTGCACCCCCACCACGATCCGCCCCACGTCGGCGCCGTGGTTGCGGTAGTGAAAGATGCTGATGTTCCAGTTGGCGTGTAGGGCGTTTACGAACGCCATCAGGGCGCCTGGTTTTTCGGGGAACTCGAAGCGATAGAGCAGCTCTTCGCCCTGAGCGAGAGCCGGGCCGGCGCTGGCGGGCAGGCGGCCGCCCACCATGTGACGCAGGTGCAGCTTGGCCAGCTCGTTGTTGGAGAGGTCGAGGCAGGGGAAGCCGGCGTTCTGCACGTCGTTGATCAGTTGCTGCTCGTCGGCTGTGCCACTGGTTTGCACCCCTACAAAAATGTGAGCAACCCTGGGATCGGCCAGCCGGTAGCTGAACTCGCTGAGGCTGCGCTGGCCCAGCACGCCACAGAAGCGCCGCAGGCTGCCGGTCTGCTCGGGGATTTCCACCGCCAGCATCGCTTCGCGGTCTTCGCCGATCTCGGTGCGCTCGGCCACGAAGCGCAGCCGGTCGAAGTTCATGTTGGCGCCGCAGGCAACCGCCACCAATGTTTGGCCGTGCAAGCCCTGTTGCACCACATCGCGCTTCATGCCTGCTACGGCGAGGGCGCCGGCCGGTTCCAGGATCGATCTCGTGTCTTCGAACACGTCCTTGATGGCCGCGCAGATGGCGTCGGTGTCGACTGACACCATGCGATCCACCGTTTGCTTCGCCAATTCAAAAGTGAGCTCACCGACGCGGCGCACCGCCACGCCATCGGCGAAAAGGCCCACCTGCTCGAGCTGCACCCGCTCCCCGGCGGCTAGGGAGCGGGTCATGGCATCGGCGTCCACCGGCTCAACACCAACGATCTGAACTTGGGGCCAGAGGGTTTTGACGTAGGCCCCAATGCCGGCGATTAAGCCGCCACCGCCTACGGCCACATAAATAACGTCAGGCGGCGAGGAGCACTGGCGCAGGATCTCCAACCCGATCGTGCCTTGACCGGCGATCACATCGGGATCGTCAAAGGGATGGATGAAGCTGAGCCCCCGCTCAAGGCCCAGGCGCGTGGCTTCCGTGCAGGCGGCGTCGTAGTTGTCGCCATGCAGCACCACCTCGGCGCCCCGGGCCGCCACCGCTTTCACCTTCATCTCCGGTGTGGTGACAGGCATCACAATCACGGCCCTGCAGCCCAACTTCTGGGCGGCTAGCGCCACTCCCTGGGCATGGTTGCCGGCGCTGGCGGCGATCACGCCCCGCTCCAGCTCGGCAGGCGAGAGGCCAGCCATTTTGTTGTAGGCGCCGCGCAGCTTGAAGCTGAACACGGGCTGCAGATCCTCACGCTTCAGCAGCACCCGGTTGTGCAGGCGCGCCGAGAGATTCGGGGCAGGATCCAGTGGCGACTCAATGGCCACGTCGTAGACCCGCGCCCGCAGGATCCGTTGCAGATAGCTCTCAGGGGCCTCGCTCATCGCACCAGTGTCGCAATTCGGACCCCTGGGCGGAAGCTAAGGCCTAGATTGCACCCCACCTCCAGGGTTGTGCATGCATCTCAGCGAGCTGAGTCACCCGAATCAGCTGCACGGCCTGACCACGGCAGAGCTTGAAGCCATTGCCCGCCAGATTCGTGAGCGCCATCTGGAGGTGGTGAGCACCAGCGGCGGTCACCTGGGTCCTGGGCTGGGAGTGGTGGAGCTCACCCTCGCCCTCTATCAAACCCTCGATCTCGACCACGACAAAGTGGTGTGGGACGTGGGCCACCAGGCCTACCCCCACAAGTTGATTACGGGCCGCTACAAGGATTTCGACAGCCTGCGCCAGAAGAACGGGGTAGCGGGCTACCTCAAGCGCAGCGAGAGCCGCTTTGACCATTTCGGTGCCGGCCACGCCAGCACCTCGATTTCGGCGGCCCTAGGCATGGCCCTAGCCCGCGATCGCCGCGGGGAAGACTTCAAATGTGTGGCGGTGATCGGCGATGGCGCCCTCACCGGTGGCATGGCGCTAGAGGCGATCAACCACGCTGGCCACCTGCCGAAAACCAAGCTGGTGGTGGTGCTAAACGACAACGACATGTCGATTAGCCCACCGGTGGGGGCCCTTTCCACCTATCTCAACCGCATGCGGCTGAGCCCACCTCTGCAATTTCTGCAGGGCAATGCCGAGGAGGCGATCAAGCACCTGCCCTTCCTGCACGGCGAGCTGCCCAACGAGCTCAAAACTCTCAAAGAGAGCATGAAGCGTTTGGCGGTGCCCAAGGTGGGAGCCGTGTTTGAGGAGCTGGGCTTCACCTACATCGGCCCAATCGATGGCCACGACATCGCCGGCATGGTGCGCACCTTTGAACAGGCCCACCGCACCGAGGGGCCTGTGCTGGTGCATGTGGCCACCACCAAGGGCAAGGGCTACGCCTACGCCGAGGCCGATCAGGTGGGCTATCACGCCCAGAGCGCCTTTGATCTGGCCACTGGCAAGGCCTATCCCTCCAGCAAGCCGAAGCCTCCCAGCTACAGCAAGGTGTTTGGCCAGACGCTGGTGAAGCTCTGCGAACAGGACCCCACCGTGGTGGGCATCACCGCTGCAATGGCCACCGGCACCGGACTGGATCTGCTGGAGAAGGCTTTTCCGGCGCAGTATTTCGATGTGGGTATCGCCGAGCAGCACGCCGTCACCATGGCGGCTGGCATGGCCTGCGAAGGGCTCAAGCCCGTGGTGGCTGTTTACAGCACCTTCCTGCAGCGCGCCTACGACCAGTTGATTCACGACGTCGGCATCCAGAACCTGCCGGTCACCTTTGTGCTGGATCGGGCCGGCATCGTTGGCGCCGACGGCCCTACCCACCAGGGTCAATACGACATCAGCTACTTCCGCGCCGTCCCCAATTTCACGGTGATGGCCCCCAAGGATGAGGCTGAGCTGCAGCGCATGCTGGTGACCTCAATTCATCACAGCGGCCCCTGCGCCCTGCGCATTCCCCGCGGCGAAGGCGAGGGGGTTCCTTTGGCTGAAGAAGGTTTTGAACCCTTAGAGATCGGCCGGGGCGAGCTGCTCACCGATGGCGACGACCTGCTGATCGTGGCCTACGGCGCCATGGTGGCTCCGGCGATGGCTACGGCCGGACTGCTGCAGGAAAAGGGTCTGCGGGCGGCCGTGATCAATGCCCGCTTCCTGCGGCCCCTTGATGAGGCCTTGATTCTCCCCATGGCCCATCGCATCGGCAAGGTGGTGACCATGGAGGAAGGCTCCTTGGCGGGTGGCTTCGGGGCTGCGGTGGTGGAAACCCTCAGCGACCACGACGTGCTGGTGTCGGTGCTGCGCATCGGCATCCCCGACGTGCTCGTGGACCACGCCAGCCCGGAGCAGAGCAAGCACAGCCTGGGCCTCACCCCACCCCAGATGGCGGAGCGGATCATCACCCGTTTTGGTGTTCCCCTTCAAAGCAGTCTCCCTGCTGCGGCTGCGCCAGTTGCTGTCTGAACCGGAGCCCTACGACTGCGAAGTGCTTGTGGTGGGTGCTGGCCCTTCGGGTGCTGAGCTAGCCCGCCTACTTGCCCAGGCTGGGGTTGATGTGCTGCTGGTTGATCGGCTTAAGCATTTGGGTCAGGCGGCTTTCAGTAGTGCGGCCCTGCCGCTTGAGACCCTCGATCGCTTTGGCATACCCGCTCACGTTGTGGCGGCGCGCTGGAGTGGCTGGCAACTGGTGGGGCCAGGCGACCAGCGCCGGCTGTGGAGCGCAGGCCAACCCCTCGGCGCCGTGCTCGATTTTGGTGCCCTGCGTCAGTGGCTAGCTGGCCAGGCCCAGGCCTGGGGCGCCCGCCTGCAGCTCGGCGTCACGGCCATTGGCTGGCATCAAGATCGCGCTGGTGTTAACACCTTGGTGCGCGATGGCGCTGCTGGTCGCCGCCGGCTGCGCAGCCGCTGGCTGGTGGATGCCAGCGGCGAGGGCCGAGCCCTGATTGGCGAGCAGGCAAAGCTGGCCGATCCGCTGGTGGCCGGCCTAGGGGTGGAGTGGTTGCTGCAGGTGGATCCCGAGCAGCACCGGCCCTGGGCAGACAGGCTCAGCTTTTTCCTTGGCAGCGACTGGGTGCGGCAGGGTTACGGCTGGGTATTTCCGATGGCACCGGGCCAGCTCAAGGTGGGGGTGTGCCGCTTGGCCGATCCCAGCCGTGCCCAGCCAGCGCTGGCTCTGGAGCTGGGCGCCTTAGTGCAACGCTGCGGCCTAGGCCAAGCCGAGGTGCTCGATCGCCATGGGGGACGCATTCGCAGCACGGTCCGCCGCCATGAACCCCACCGGCTGGGCAGGCTGATCGGGTTAGGTGACGCGGTGAGCACGGCCAATTTGCTGGGTGGGGAGGGCATCCGCCACGCCCTGGCCAGTGCCCGGGTGCTGGCACCGCTATTGCTGGAGGCCCTGGCCCAACCAGCTGGCTCTGTCGGCCTAGACCAATACCCGAGGCTGCTAAAGCGAGAGCTGGGCTGGCGCTGGAGCCTGAGTGGCCGCCTAGCTAGGCGCACCTGGCTAGGACTGGCTGATGCCAGGGCCGATGCTCGCCTGGAGCGCCTGCTGGCTGGCTTGCAAACCCGGCGGGCGGAGGATCTCTCCGCCCTGTTGTTTGACTACCGCTTTGAGCGCTACGGGCTTAAAGCGCTGCCCTACTTGCTGGGTTGGCGCTGAGCCCTGAGGGTGGAACCCAGGTTTTCAGACAACGCCGCGGGAGGCCATGCCAAGGATGGCGCCCATGCCGAGGATGTGGCCGAGGCTCAAGGTGCCGAGCATGGCGCCGTGGCTGAAACCGCCAAATAGGCCGGCGCTGGGCAGCTTCAGACCAACGTTTTGATGTTGGATCGTGGCCTTGCCCAGGGCAATGGCAATCACGTTGCAGACAATCATCACCAACGCCACCTTGGGTGACCAGGTGATGGTGGCGGGGGCAAGGGCCAGGAGAGGAGCGATCATGGAGCAGGTGCCAACGCCCCATCTTCCGGTCAGCACCGCCTATGGATGACCCGGCTTAAGACTTGTTCATTGCCTGCTGCCGCAGCCGGGTGACTACGCCATCGCGCTTGAGCCTGCCAAGCGCTTCATTGATCCGGGTTTCCAGGTCTTCGCTGATGCCTGGTGAGAGGGCGAATGCCTGGGATTGGGGGTTGAGGTTGCGCAGCGCCAGCCCGTAGAGCTTGTGGGGCAGTTGCTGCAGCAAAAAGTCGAGCTGGATGTCGTCGGCGAGCACCGCATCCACGGCATCAGCAGCCAGCAGGCTGTCGGCACGGATCACCTGATCGAGCTCGCGCAGCTGAATCGGCGGCTGCAGGCCGGAGTCGTTGAGTCTTTGCAGTAGGTCGTCGCTGACGGTGCCAGGCCGCACGGCAACCCGCTGGCCGGCGAGATCGTTGAGGCTGCGGATGTTGGGGCTCGCCAATTCCTGGTTGCCCCGCACGACGTTCAAGGTGACGTAGCTGACCAGCAGCGAGGCCGTGATGATCCGCACCAAGTAGGCCATAAAGACAAAGGTGTGGCCCCGTGTACTAACAACCACGGTGTTTGTGCCAGGGCCGGTGGCGAGCACCTGAAAGATCAGGGCGAAGGCGCGGCGCGGCCCGATCTCCCAGCTGCTGGGTTTGCTGCCGTTGCGCTCCACCTGCCAGACAGCCACGCTCAACAGGCCTATCAGCACCACGTAGGCCACCAGCAGCCTGATCAGATCAGGAGCCAGCAGGCTGCGCAGCAGGGAACTGCCGAGCTCCAGCTGGTTGCGTTTGACCATCACCCCCAAGCCCGATTCCTGAAAGGGCAGGCTGAAGCGGTTCTGGCGGATGCGTTCTGGTGAGATGGTGATGCAGCCGATCGCAACGTCCACTTCGTTGCGCTTGGTGGCCGCCAGCAGCTCGGTTGTGTTGTCTGCTGGCACCAGTACGTAGGGGATCCGCTCCTGGTCGGCGACCTGTTGCCACAGTTCCACGGCCATGCCACTCCAACTGCCCCGCTGGCGGTAGGAGCAGGGCTGGGAGCCATCGGCTAGGCCGACTCTTAATACGGGTGCAGCCTGGCTGGGCCCAGCGGCCATGCTGACGACTATCGCCAGAAGCCAGAGCATCAGGATCGGGGCGGTTGGGCCGTGATCACGGCGCCAATGCCGCTGAAGCCAAGTACCACCAGCAGGTTGGAGATCGTGAGCAGCGATTCAGCTCCCCCATGCAGGGAATCCACATTGGCCAGCAGCTCGCCGTAGCGCAGTTGGGCCACGATGGCGGCGGCAATCGTGACGGCCACAAACACGAGGGTGAATTGAAAACCCCGCAGGGCCAGCTTGGGGAACCCCTCAATCCGCCCTGCCCACCAAAGGAAGGCTAGATAGGGGAGTAGCGACAACACGAACAAAGGCGTGGGGTCGATGCCGGCAAGCCAGCCGAGGGGGCCGCTCATGGCGTCGTCTGCCGCTGCTGGCGCAGCAGGTTCCAGGCTGCAAGTGCCAAGGCGGCGTTGCCAATGGTGGTGAGGCCCGCCTGAAACACCACCAGGCCCTGCAGGTTTGGGCTGTTGTCAAACAGATGCCAGGTGCAGGCAGCCATGGCGCTTACCAAGGCCGGCAACATTGCCAGGCTCAACCAACGCCAACCGCCCTCCCGGCGAGCCACCCCCAGGCGCTGCACGGCCACCATCGCTACCACCCACTCGAGCACCGAGGTGACGTGAATCCACCAGGTGGGCAGGGAGAGGGCATGCATTGACTGATCTTGACAGGGTGAGAAGCTGTGCGTCTGATACCTGGTTTAGGTGCGCGTGATCAGGCCGGCCAAGACGGATCAGTCAGCGCAGCGGCTGTTGCTTTGCGGCTACTACGGCGAGCACAACCTGGGCGACGACGCCCTGCTGGAGGTGTTGCTGGCCCAGTTGCCAGCTGGCTGCCTCACCACGGTTACGGCCCACGACGGTGCCCTCGTGCGGGAGCGCTTTGGGGTTGATACGGTGGCGCGCCGCAGTCTGCCCCTGGTGCTCAAGGCGCTGCGGCACTGTGATGCCTTGGTGCTTGGCGGCGGCAGCCTGCTGCAGGATTCCACCAGTTTCAAGAGCCTGCTCTATTACGCAGCTCTGATTGGAGCCGCCCGCTTGCAGGCCAAGCCTGTGCTGCTTTGGGGTCAGGGGCTGGGGCCCCTGCAGCGGCGGCGCAGCCGAATGCTGGTGAGCTGCCTACTGCGCTTGGCAACGGCTGTGAGCTGGCGCGACCCGGAGTCGGCGGCCCTGGCCAGGAGCCTGGGGTGTGATGGACCCGTGGGCAGCGATCCGGTCTGGGGCCTACCTCCCCAGCAATGGCGCGGCAGGGGCGGCCCCCTGGTGCTTTGCTTCCGCCCCACCCGCCAGTTACAGGGTTCAGCTTGGAGCCCCTATCTGGCCGCCCTGGATCAGTTGGCCGCTAGCCACGACCGGGAGGTGATCTGGCTGCCTTTCCACGCCAACCAGGACAGGGGCCTGCTGGAGCAGCTGCGCCGTGAGCAGCTGCTGCCGCCAGGGCTGGCAGCCCGCAGTCGGGAGGTGCTGGCTGAGCGGCCCCAGGAGGCGATGGCCATATGCAGCGGCGCTGGCTTGGTGGTGGCGATGCGGCTGCACGGCCTGATCCTGGCAGCCCTCTCCGGTGCGCCCTGCGCCGCCCTCAGCTACGACCCCAAGGTGGCAGCCGCCGCCGCCAACCTGGGCTGCCCATGTCAGAGCCTGGATGGGGGGCCGGCTCTTCAAGCGCCCTTGCTGGCGGCCTGGTGCGCTGAGCTCGACACACCTCCGGCGGCGGCCCGCTTGGCGGAGCTCCGGCAGCAGACGGCCGTGCACCAGCTGGTGCTCCAGACCTTTGACGCCACGGCAGAGGTTTCTTAGCAGGGGGCATGAGCTCCTCCACCACTGCGCCGGTTGGCACCGTGCTGCCGGTGCGCCAGTAAGACGTGCAAACCGGGAGCGCCGTCGCAGCTGGGTTGTCACCCCCAGAATGCCCACGGGAACAGGGATTAGCGCTCCTAGGGATGGTGGTTGGCGTCCCATCTGACGGCAACGCCGCTACCCTTGCCGCCGTTTCTGCGGCCGCACGGGCCCCTCTATCTCGACTCAATCACCATGCCCCGCGCCGCCGCGCAGCCCTGGGAGCGCCAGCTTGTGAAGGCCACCCGCGGCCGGGGGTGGACGCTGGTCTTGCAACGCGGTGGCCGCACCCAGATCACCCGGCGCTGGAGCGATGACACCCGCAGCAGCGTGACGGTCAGCACCCGGTGGGCACCCAGCAGGTCCGGGGTGGTGTTTTGGCCCGCAGGGGTGGAGCGCTAACTGCACTACATGGTGCAGACCTCCGGGTGAGTGTAGCTGAGCACCTGGGCGAAGCATCAGTCCCGCTACATGTGCGAGGCCCCGGAGGTGTTGGGGGCAGCGTCCGGCGCCCCGGTATGGCCGGGCTGTTCTGGAGGCCCACCCCACACCCCCGGGCAAACAGGGCTGGCGTGAGCGGCTGGGGCATGTGGCCAGGTTCCTGGAGTTTGCGGTGCGGCACTGCGGCGTCCCGGCCCGGTATCGGACGCCCGAGGCGATGGGTGAGCTGATCGGCAAGCGGCTGTATCGGGCGGTGCCAGATCCAAGTTGGCGGCAGGGGATCGGCCTGGCCGGGGTGTTCGGGCTGCGGTCGCCAGTTCGATCGGCTGTACCGGCTAGACGATCCGACACCCGTGGCGAATCCACCGCGCTGGCGCCTGCCGGTTCAGCACAAACTGCCCCTGCAGCCCGATGCCCACGATCTGATGAATCGAGTGCCGTTGCAGACCTGGGTGGAGTTCGGCGTGGCGCCGGACTGGCTGCCGGCCGCCTGTTCGGGATCGGCTGCCCAGGGCGACCTGGAGCAGCGGCGCAGGCTCCACTACGGTCAATACGCTGCAGGAGATCCAGCTGCTGTTCACCGCCCTGCCGCAATAGCCCACCGCCTGAAGCCATCCCGGTGCCGTTTAAGGACAGCCCCGAATGGGATGCGTTCTGCCGGGTCAACCCGCTCCACATGGCTGCCTGCGGCAAGGCCAGCGAGGCCGTCACCACGGCCTGGATCAATCAGATAGTGGAGTGGTTTCACGAGGGCAAGGCTTATTTCCCCAGGCCCCACTGGGCTCGCTCCAGTGGGGCCTGGGGCAGGGCTGATTCAAAGTCTGGCACAGGCGAGCTTGCCTGGGCTGCCAGCATGAGTTGAGGTCGGCGGAATTGCCTCCTCCCTGTGCCCGAAAGCCATTCAGCCGCAACAGATCTCGATCTTATC
>NZ_JAGQAY010000036.1:0-17962 GCF_024345355.1 Cyanobium sp. WKJ7-Wakatipu | reverse complement strand
GTCTGCTTCTTGGCTGTTGTGAGCTCGTAATCCGAGAAGCCAAGCTGCTTGCCGCCCATCAACCCAGTCCTGGCCTGCGGTTACAGGCTCATTTTCGCGCAGATAGGCTGGGTTTTCCAGAGTCTCCTTAGTATCCGATTGCACATTTTCCACCAGTGTTGGCATATATTTGTCACATCGGTTCAGGTTCCTTCACAGTCATGCCAAGAATTACCGTTGAGCTCTCCGTGGAGGAGCATCGAGCTTTAAAACTTTTAACCATTCTCGAGGGCAAGAAACTTGGTGCCGTCTTAAAAGAGGCCATTAACTCCTACCTTCTACAAAAGGGTGCTCACGATCTCGAGGTCAAAGGTAAGCAGTGATTTCAGTTGGGCGTATCGGGTGTTGCCGCCACCAAAAGATCAAGTACCTCGCGATCTTCGAGCTGATTAAACGCTGCACACCACATGCCCACGGATTAGAGTTACTCCACCAGCATCAGGATTTCGAGTTGATCGCCTAGCTGGCGCAGTTGCTTGGCCGTTTCGCCATACCGCAACCTTTCCTGCCGAATTAGCGCCGATCGCGAGCTCGGGTTTCAGAGGATCGGCCACCTTTCGCACCGACCGGGTGGCCACGGGAAGCCGAAATTGCCTGCCAATGGCGACGGCTACCGGAGATCACTCCAAATCTTTTTTAGTGCATCAGTGGATCAGAACCGCCCTAAGCGCGTTGCTGGGCCAGGTTGCCGCACTGGCTGCTCGACTAGGCGCGGCGGCGTCTTTTCGGCTATTACAGGAAGACTTTGACGCTTAGCCATGCGCCGCATTGCTGCATTTCCCTGTCTTTTGGCCCTTTGTACCACTGCTTCCCTGCTTGCACCCTGCGCAGCCCAGGCAGGCCAAACAGACGCCAAGGCCGCGCCCACCAGTGGCACCGTTGAATACAGGTCGAACGTCTCTGAAGTGGACTCCTGCAATCAGGCCCAATACCGCATGCCAGCCAATGCAACCGCTACGGCCATGCGGCTCTCAACTGCCATCAAAGGTGAATACGCCACCTTCACCTGCCGGGTGAAGTGGAGCCTCTCGCCCGCCGCTCGGCCCACCTATCGCCCGATTTTGTTCTCCCCTTCAGCCTGACCCCCATGCCCCGTACGAATCAGCCATCTCCGCGCACCGTCAAGTTGCAGATCCTTGGCGCAGTGTTTGTGCCAATGGGATTGCTAGGCCTATGGCTTTATTCCAAAGGCTTCTGGTGAACGTTTAATAGCGCTTGCTCGGACTCGCGCTTGCGGCGATGGCTTCCAGAGGTGATGTACCGCATGGATCACCACGCCCCAGATCAGCAGGTCAGGATCGTCACCTTGCAGGGCAATGGCGGGACTAGTGGCATCGCTGGCCACCAGGCGCCGATGGGGAGGTGTTCCCTCCAGTCGCCGCAGCAGAAAGCGCCCCTCGTGCACGGCGACCACGATGGAGCCAGAACGGGGCCCCACACTGCGGTCGACCACTAATAGATCGCCGTGATGAATGCCCTCTCCGCGCATGGCATCGCCGTCTACCCGCATCAAAAAGGTGGAGCTCGGTCGCGGAATCAGGGCTCCATTTAGATCGATTGTTGCCTCGATGTAGTCATCGGCAGGGCTGGGAAAGCCTGCGGCCACGGTTTCGCCGGCCAGGGGCAGAAGCAGGGGCTCGAGGTCGTGATGCGCTGGCTGCAAGGGACCAAGCCAGATCAGATCGCTCGCCATGGCAATCCCCGAAGGCCGACACACTAGCGCAAAATAGTACGGCCGTACTGTCTTGCATTGTGGTCGCGGCTCAATCGCCGCAGCCCCTGCGCACCACCTCGTTGCGCAGGGCAGCTAGATCGCCTGCATCGGGGAGCTGGGGTTCAAACAGCAGGGCCCAGGCCAGGGACACATCTCCAGCTTCCAGGGCCGTTTCGATCGCTGCCAGCCAGGCAGGGGGGCTCTGGCCTAGGGAGAGGATCAGGGCCGCGGTGCGGGCCATCCGCTCGGCGTCCGCACCCACTAATTGCACTTGGGCAAAGCTGCCCTCTGCCGCCTGCTCAGGCCTCAGACGCAGCAGCACCACCTCGCCGGGGGCAATCGGGGCCAGGGGCCAGGCCAGGGGTGCGCGGAAGGGGCGCCCGGCAGGCGCAAGCTGCTGCCAAACCAGCAGGCCCTGGCGCTCGATGCGGAGCTCCAGCAGGGGTTCGACCACTACGAGCAGGGGCATGGGTGTGGGCACCAGGCCAATGGCATCCCCTTCTGTCACCGGCTCCACCCGGGGGGTCACCACGCAGACCGCTACTGGATCCACCGGCCGCTGCAGGGCCTGGGCAGAGTTGGCAAGCAGCCAGCCCAGCCCAAGGATCAGCAGCAGGGCTGGGCGAAGGTGCTGCTTGCTCAACTGAAGCTGCCGAATGCCGTGCCAGAGAGAAGATCGCCAAAACTACCCACGGGCGTGTAGCCACCGCTGCGGCGCATCAGCACTTTCAAAAAGGTGGTGTTGAAGTCGACGGTTTCAAGAAACCGCACCCCCACGTAGGAGGCTGACTCCAGCCGATCGACCCAGAGGGAGCTGGCCCGCAGCCGGATCGGATCGCCGAAGATGGGGTGTTGAATCGTGAGGGTGCCGACCAAACCAGGCACTACAGGCTCGCGGATGGGGAACAGCAGGCAGGCACCAGAGGAGCTCACATCCCAGAGGCGACCAATAAACGACATCAGATCGACATGAAAGTCGATCTGAATTGTCATGCTTATTGAGGGCACGATGTGCCTCTCCTCTTTCCTTGGGGAAGGATCCGGCATCAAGTCAAATGCAGGCGGATATTCGTAAACATCCGCGTGTGCACATCACCCAGTAATTTGTTCCCATCGTACTGAGGCGACTCGAAAAGCCAACTGGGAAGAGGCTGAAAATTTTGATCTTGGCCAGGAGGTATTCAGCCCGAGTCTCGGCTTAGGGCACCGCCGCAGCTGGAGCCCCCTCCGGCGGTGCAGCCAAAGCAATGATCCGCCACTGCCACCCCATCTCCCTGCGGATCCCAGCCCAGCAGTTCGCCAAGATGGCGCCTGGGCCGGCCAGCTGCGCTCAGTCCAAGCTGCTGGTTGAAATCGCAGTCATAAAGCCAGCCCTGCCAGTCGACACTGATCAAGGAGCGACACATGACCCGCTCGAGATTCGCGCCGCAGTGCTTGTTTTGCAACAGGGCTTGGTAGGCCTCCAGCTTTCCCTGGGCTTGGAGCCAGCTTGCAAAACGCTGGATCGGCATATTGGCAAGGGCGTAGAGGCTGGTGAACACCACCCCGAAGTCGGCGGCGAGCACCCGGCGGTAGTCGGCCTCCAGCTGGGCCTGGGGAGGGGGCAGGACCGGCCCCTGGGGGTTGTAGACGAGCTGCAGCTCGAGGCCGCTGCCTGGCTGGCCGTAGCCAAGGGCATTGAGCTGGCGTAGAGCCTCGATGCTGCGCTCAAACACGCCGCTGCCTCGCTGGCGATCGACATTTTCAGCGGCGTAGCAGGGCAGGGAGGCCACAACCGTGACGCCCTGATCCGCCAGGAAACGGGCCAAATCAGCCTGGCCGGGTTCCGACAGAATCGTGAGGTTGCAGCGATCGAGCACCTCGACGCCAAGCTGGCGGGCAGCCACCACCAGCTCCCTGAACTGGGGATGGAGCTCCGGCGCTCCACCGGTGAGGTCGAGGCAGCTCAGCTGGCGAGCCGCAAGAACATGCGGGATCAGGGCCAGGGTGGCCGGATCCATCATTTCGGTGCGGGATGGTCCAGCGTTGACGTGGCAGTGGCTGCAGGCCTGGTTACAGCGGTAGCCGAGGTTCACCTGCAGCGTTGTCAGAGGTCCCCGTTGCAGCGGCGGGAAGGCCGTTGCTGGCCCTTGGGCTGCTGTTAAGGGCGGGGCGGAATGGAGTTGCAATCCCCGTCCATTTGCGAACACCACCATCCTGCCGCCTACCCATGAACGAGCATGGTGAGTCGCTGGCACCGAGTTTGCGATGTTGCAGCAGCCCCCCCGCGGCTACGTGACCCTGGCTCGCCTGGGTTTGGTGGCCAATGGCCTGGCCATTCCCCTCGGCCTGGCGGTAATCCTGCTGGATCCCACCTGGCGCACGGCCAATCTCGTTGTGGGCGCCAGTGCCGTGCTGCCTACGGCCGTGGTGGGCCTGGTGGGCTCGATCGCCCTGCTCAAGTGGCGTGCCTGGGGACAGATCCTGGCGATCGTGGCCCTGTCTATGGCCCTGGCGGTGGGGCTGCCTTACGGAATCGTGCGCATGGCGCTGCTCAGTGAGGGGCGATTGCTCACCGCAGTGCTGTCTGGTTTGCTTTGGGCGGCTACCACTGCTGCGTTGGTGTTCTGGAGTCGTCCCAGCATTCGCCGTTACTTGATCTGAGCTGGCCGGTCTGTCTGTCGCCGTAGCCACCAGCCCTCGAACGCAGGGAGTGATTTTGTAGCAACGGCTACATAAGGGGGCGGGATTGCCGCATTGGATGCCCCCATAGGCCTTTTCAAATCGATCCCATGCCCAGCTCGCACCGTTACGCCGCCCTGCAGCAGATTCAGCGGCGACGCCCGGTGGCGACAACTGCTGCCGCCCCCTTCGATGAGCTGTGGGCTAGCGATGTATTCGGCCTTCCGGCGATGAAGGAGGCCTTGCCTGGACGCATTTTTAAGTCGATCCAGCGCACCATTCGGGAGGGCGGCAAGCTCGATTTGTCGTTGGCTAACGCCGTGGCCGACGCCATGAAGACCTGGGCTACCGGTCGTGGAGCGCTGTATTACGCCCACGTTTTTTATCCGCTCACAAACTCAACGGCCGAGAAGCACGACGGCTTCATTTCGCCCAAAAGCGATGGTCGGGTAATCACCGAATTCACCGGCAAGCTGCTGGTGCAGGGCGAGCCAGACGGCTCCTCCTTCCCCAATGGCGGCATCCGCTCCACCTTTGAGGCCCGCGGCT
This sequence comes from Cyanobium sp. WKJ7-Wakatipu, assembly GCF_024345355.1. Classification (NCBI taxonomy): domain Bacteria; kingdom Bacillati; phylum Cyanobacteriota; class Cyanophyceae; order Synechococcales; family Prochlorococcaceae; genus Cyanobium; species Cyanobium sp. WKJ7-Wakatipu. The sequence continues at coordinate 12,999 of NZ_JAGQAY010000036.1, read as the reverse complement.
ACACCGCTTGGGACATCACCAGCCCCGCTTACCTGATGCAGACCCCCAATGGGGTCACCCTCTGCATTCCCACCGTTTTCGTTTCCTGGACCGGTGAGGCCCTAGATAAAAAAACGCCGCTGCTGCGCTCCAACGCCTCTATGAACCGACAGGCCCAGCGCCTGCTGCGTCTACTCGGTGAAACCGACGTAGCTCCGGTGAACTCCAGCTGCGGCGCCGAGCAGGAGTATTTCCTGGTCGACAACGCCTTCGTCGCCCTGCGCCCAGACCTACTCCTCGCTGGCCGCACCCTGTTTGGCGCCCCGCCCGCCAAGGGCCAGCAATTCGACGACCACTACTTCGGCGCCATCCCCGAGCGAGTGCAGGTGTTCATGCAGGACGTGGAGCAGCAGCTCTACCGCCTAGGCGTTCCCGCCAAGACTCGCCACAACGAGGTGGCACCTGGTCAATTTGAAATTGCGCCCTACTTCGAAGCCGCCAACGTCGCTACCGACCACCAGCAGCTCACCATGACCGTGCTCAAGAGCACGGCCAAAAAGCACGGCTTCTCCTGCCTGCTGCACGAAAAGCCCTTCGCGGGGATCAACGGCTCGGGTAAGCACGTCAACTGGTCGATCGGCAACGCCACCCAGGGCAACCTGCTCGACCCCGGCCAGACCCCCCATGACAACCTGCAGTTCCTGCTGTTCTGCGCCGCCGTAATTCGCGGCGTTCACAGCTACGGACCACTGCTGCGCTCGGTGGTGGCGACCGCCGGCAACGACCACCGCCTTGGTGCCAATGAAGCTCCCCCGGCGATCATCTCGGTGTATTTGGGCAGCCAGCTCGAGGACGTGTTCAACCAGATTCGCGAGGGCAACCTGCAGAGTTCTGCCAAAGGCGGCGTCATGACCCTGGGGGTAGACACCCTGCCGGAATTCACCAAAGACCCTGGCGATCGCAACCGCACCTCACCATTTGCTTTCACAGGCAACCGCTTTGAATTCCGCGCCGTTGGCTCCAACCAATCGGTAGCCGGGCCCCTGGTGGCGATGAACACGGTGCTGGCCGATTCGATCGGCTGGATTGCCGATCGGCTGCAGAGCCAGCTTGAAAGCGGCACCGCCCTAGGAGAAGCGGCCTTCAACGTGCTCCAGCAGGTGATGCGCGAGCACGGCGCCGTCGTGTTTGGCGGCGACGGCTACTCCAGCGAATGGCATCGCCTGGCTGTCGAAGAGCGTGGCCTGGAAAACCTGCGCACCTGCGCCGATGCCTTGCCAGTGCTGCAGCGCCAGGAGGTGCGCGAGCTTTTTGAGCGCCAAGGAGTGCTCAGTGCGGTGGAGCTGGAGAGCCGCTTTGAGGTGTACGCCGAGCAGTACGTGCTGGCGATTGAAGTGGAGGCAAAGCTGGCCCTGCAGATCGCTCGCACCCAGGTATATCCAGCTGCTGTGCGCTATCTAGGCGAGCTGGGCCAGGCCCTACAGGAGCAGCAGGCGATGGGCCTGCATCCCAATCTCAAATTGCGCAATCAGTTGGGCGAACTGCTTGAGCAGCTCAACAACGGTTGCGAGAGCCTCGATCAGTCCCTACATGCCGCGCCCCACGGCACCGAAGCCCACATGCGTCACTGCGCCGACAGCCTGATGCCGCTAATCGGAGACCTGCGTTCGGCGGTGGATGGTCTGGAAGGCTTGGTCGACGACGACCTCTGGCCCCTGCCCAGCTACCAGGAGATGCTGTTCATACGTTGATGCCTGGCGGCTTAGCAACCTGCAACACCGGAAGATGTTGTGAAGGTGACAGTTTCGATCTGGCACAAGGGCCATGATTACCAGCAGAGCAGCGAAGCCAGACATGCCAGCAGTGCGCACCCAATCCCCCAGCCACGTGCGGATCTACCGCCTAGTCGATCGTCAGGGCGCCCCCCATCCGGTGCTCGACGACCTCTACGAATCCCTCGATGCCGCATGGAGCGAAGCGCTTGGCTGGTGGAACGACCACTGCGGTGGCAGCTCAGGGCCTGTGGAGATTGGCGTTGAAGTGAGTACTGCCAGCGGCGACTGGCGCACCCTGCGATTTCCTGGTTGCTGAATCCCTTGCTGCTGCCAACTCTCCCTAGTTGCGCGAGACGGCTGATTTAGGTCACCTGCACGCCCTTCCAGAAGGCCACACGGCCGCGGATGTTTGCGGCAGCCTCCTTGGGCTCTGGATAAAACCAGACCGCATTGGCGTTTACCTGGCCGTTTACCACCAGGTCGTAGTAATGAGCCGTGCCTTTCCAACCGCACACGCTGGTGTGGGTGGAGGGGCGGATGCAGTCGGGATCAAGGGCTGCGGCGGGGAAATAGGCGTTTCCGTCGACCTTGACGATGTCATCGCTGCTGGCAATCACCTGACCATTCCACTGGGCTTGCATGGGGCGTGTGGCGCAATTAAGGGCTGATTGTGGCAAGCACCGGGGGTAGGGATGGGGGCGGCAGGTGGGGTGTGGGATCCAGGGCCAGCAACTCGGCGCCCTGGCGACGCAGTTCGAAGTGCAGATGGGGACCCGTCGCCGAGCCGGTCATGCCCACCATGCCCAGGGGTTGCCCCTGCTCCAGCCAGACGCCGTTCACCACGATGGCCTCGTGCAGATGGGCATAGAGCGTCTGCCAACCCTCGCCATGGTCCAGCAGCACGGTGGTGCCGTAGCCACTGATCGACTCCACCAGCAGCACCCGTCCGGCCCGGGAGGCGAGCACCACCGTGCCCTGCGGCGCCGCCAGATCAATGCCGGTGTGCAGCCGCCAGGCCGAGCGGCGCTCCGAGTAGCGCCAGCCCCAGGGGTCCAGGCTTTCGGCGGGCTGGGCCAACGGGTAAGCCAGGGGCGGCGCCGCCGGATCCAGCCCTGGTGCCGGCAAGGCGCCTCGGGCCAGAGATCCCTCCGATCCGGGGAGCCTCACATCCGGCACTGAAACGTGGCCCGGCAGCTCCTGGGGCATCGCGGTCTGGGCCTGCAGCGACGACTGGCCCACAACCGCTGCCAAAAACATAGGCAAAAGCGCGGGCCAGCTCCGGTGGGTCATGGCTCAGGGGATCTGGCTCAGCGCCAATCGGGGTCGTAGATCCGCAGGGTGCCAAATCCCAGCGACGCTGGCGAGGGGTTGGGGCCGGCTGGGTAGGCCGACACCTGGAACATGTAGGTGTCAGAGACAGCCGGGTTGTTCCAGGGCTTGAGCACAACGGTGAGCGTGCTTCCGGGCTTAATGGGCTCAGGGAAGCTGAGGGTGAAGCGGCGCGCATCGCTATCGAACTGGGCCTGCACCGGCACGCGGGGACCCTGCTGGCGCGGCCGGCCCAAAAAAGCTGAGGTGCGATCCACAAAGAATGGAAAGCTGGTATCCACGCCGCGGGTCTGCTGAATGGTGAGGCCGCCAAGGGCCACCCCCGCCTCCGGATCGAGCGTGATCGTGAAGTAGTACTCCGCACCGGTCTGCCAGACAGTGGTGTAGTAGCTCACCAGGTCCACCTTCCAGGGAGCCTTGCTGAAGTAGGTGACGCCCCGGAGTTCAAGGGCGCCAGCGGCGGGGATCGCAAGCGGCGAAAGTGCGGGCGCCCCGGCAATGCAGCTGGCCAGGGCCCAGCCGAGCGCAACGGCGACGCGTCGAAGACGGGGCACAGGCACTAGGGCATTAAGCAGTTGGCAAAACGCTAGGAGCGGCCCGCAGGAATGGCTGGGGATCCTGATCGCGGCGATGGCCCACCGGAATCGGCGCCCCCTGGGCTGTGCCATCCGCTGGATCGAGACTGGCAGTGGCCTCCAAGGCCTGGCGCAGGCACCGAGCCGCATGCAGCGGCATATCCCGGGGCACGCTGATGCGATCGCGCAGATAGCGCAGGGCAGGGGCAGAGCCCGCCGGTGCTGGCAGGGGCTTGGCGTGGATCAGGGCCGTGAGAGCTGTGCGGAGCGGGACATCGAATTTTTCCGCTCCCAGGGGGCTGCGGCCAAGAATTGCCTCTCGGTGCTTGATCACCCGGCTGAGGGCAAAGGCTGCCGCATTGGCCGGTTCGGCCTGGCTGGTTTCCGGGTCGGGGCTGCCCAGGGGCCAGGGGCCCTTATCGATTTGAGTGGCTAGTGCTTGTTGGTTGGCGTCTCCGCTGGCGTAGCAGCCACCCATCTGGGGCGGTAGGTCGTGGGCATGGGTGTGGAAGTCGCTCTGGGTGCCGAGGTAGCTGGGGCGCTGCTCCAGCGCCTCAAACCAGCGGCCAATGGCCGGATGCTCGCTGCGCAGCAGAAAACCCTTGTAGTAGGCCAGGCTTGCTGCCATGCGCTCCACGTAGGGCACGAATACCAGATCAGCCGTGCCTAGCTCGCCAAGCAAAAAGGGCCCACTTTGCTGGCTGAGCGCCTGCTCAAATTTGCCTGCAATGCGCTGAAAAGCCGCCCTGGCAGCTTGCTCCTGGGCGGGTCGCAGCCCCGGACTGCAGAGCCATTGGCACCACGCCCGGAACAGCAATCGCTCCAACTGCCGCAGGGGCAGCACCGCCGGGTCGTTCATGCCCAGCACCAAGGGCCCGAAGGCCCCCTCGAGGGCTTCAAGAATGCGATCGCTCTCAGTGATCAGGCGGCCATCGAGCTCAAGCGCCGGCAGCATCCCCGAAGGAACTAGCCGTTTGAACCAAGCCTCCTTTTCGCCGTAGCAAAACATGGTGACCTTGCGAATCCGGTAGGGGATCCGCTTCTCTTCGAGCCAAAGCCACACCTTCTGGCAGTAGGGGCACCAGGCATGGTGGTCGCGGAAAAGAGTGACCCGCACTGCCTCCTCCGGCTGGCCAAACAGACGCAGCCGGGCCTGGGCGCTGGTGGGACCGTTGACTGGATCGGCTGGGGACGCGCCGAGGCGTTCGAGCTCTTGCCAATCGAGCACTTCCTGGCCTGTCGACGCCATGCCTATCGCTGCAGCAGCCTTGGTTCTAGGAGCTCACGGGGTGCTGGGTGGCCTATCTAAGTTTCAAGAGCGAAGTTCCATAACTGAGATCCAATGTTCGACGCCTTCACCAAGGTTGTTGCCCAGGCTGATGCCCGAGATCAATAGCCAAGGGATGGGGCCAGGCAGCTCAGCTGAAGACCTCAATAGTGAGCATCAGGGCATCAGTCACGACGGATTGCTTCACTCCGCGGCAGCCAACTAACTCGTGAACCGATCCAGCCGTGAACGGATCCAACATCAAAAAAGGGCTGAGGACCAGTCATGGAGTTGCCCAGTTGGCCCTCCAGACACTCTCTGCCGTCGATCCTCTGCGGCACATTCGGCGGCTTCTAGTCAGCGACGTCCGTCCCAAGATTGGGCTGCCAGCAAACACAGGGCGGAAGGGATCAGCGTTCTCGTGAACGGTGTCATTTGCTACCCACAGGACTGCAGCGCTGCACGATTGTGGCCGGGTGAACATTGGAGGTCACCTTCCTTCATGGCCCAAGTCCCCATCGCCGGCGGCGGTCCCACCCCGCTGGCTGTCTTCGATCGATTCCGCACCAAGGTCCTCGCCAAGGTTCAGGAGCCTGAACTGAGGCGTTACGCCGTGATCTTGCTCGCCTTCGGTGCTGGCCTGCTGCCGCTGATGGCCGGCTCCGCCAAGGCAGCCTTGGCCAAGGTCCCCACCGACGGCGCCGACACCCTGCTGATGCTCATGGGTTCAGCCCTGGTGCTGCTGATGACCCCAGGACTGGCGTTCTTCTACGGCGGCTTCACGCGCGCCAAGAACGTGCTCAACACGATGATGATGAGTTTCTTCCTGATGGGTCTCATCGGGGTGCTCTGGGTTGTGATCGGCTACAGCCTTTCCTTCGGCGTGGGTTTCAAGAGCCCGTTCATCGGCGGCCTTGAGGCAATGTGGCTGAACGGTGTTGGCGGTCCGCTGGGTGACCAGCCCCTAGCCGATGGCTTCTCCATCTCCGCCACTTCCTTTGCCCTCTTCCAGGGCATGTTCGCCATCATCACGCCGGCGCTTATTTCCGGTGCCCTGGTAGAGCGCATCAACTTCAAGGCCTGGTTCTGGTTCTGCCTGCTTTGGAGTCTGTTCATCTATTGCCCCCTAGCCCACATGGTCTGGGGTGGTGGTTATCTGGGCCCGCTAGGCCTAGGTGCCATCGACTTTGCCGGTGGCACGGTCGTCCACATTGCCTCCGGTGTGGCTGCTCTCGTCTCTGCCGCCATCGTTGGCCCCCGCACCGGTTACCCGGAGAGCGTGCGCCCGCCCCATAACGTCCCCTACATCCTGCTTGGTGCCGGTCTGCTCTGGTTCGGTTGGTTCGGCTTCAACGGAGCCAGCTACTTCGCTGCTAAAGGCGCTGGCCTCTCCTTCGTCACCACCTCGACTTCGGCTTCTGCGGCCCTGCTCACTTGGTGTCTGATTGAGTGGTTCAGAGATGGAAAGCCCACAGCTGTGGGTGCTGCCACCGGTGCTGTCGCCGGTTTGGTGGGCATAACTCCGGCTGCTGGTTTTGTTTCCGTTGGCTCTTCGCTTCTGATTGGCGTTGCGGTTGCCGCTGGTTGCTACATCGCGGTGCAGTTCTCCGGTGCCGGTGGCTCGGGTGGTAGTTCCAAGTCTGTCTTGGATGAATCGCTTGATGCATTCTCGGTCCACGGTGTGGGTGGCACCATCGGAGCCCTGCTGACAGGCCTGTTGGCGGTCAAGGAAATGGTCCCGGCTGATTACTTCCCGGTTTCCGCAAAAATTCTGGAGGAAAGCGGCAACTTTGGCCTTTTCATTGTCCAACTCAAAGCCGTATTGGTCACCTATGGATTCGTGGGAATTGGCACCACGATCATTCTTCTGATCGTCAAGGCAACGGTTGGACTACGCGTCACCCCTGAGGATGAAGAGCGCGGTCTTGACTATGTGTGCCATGGCGAAGAGGCCTACGATCCCATGACTAACTGAGGCCGACATCAATGAAAATGATCACAGCGTTGGTGCGTCCATCCAAGGTGGACGCCATCAAAACAACCCTCGTCGGCCTTGATGTCGTCGGCATGACCGTTGCCGATGTCCGCGGTTTCGGTCGCCAGAAGGGCCAGGTCGAGCGGTACCGCGGCAACGAGTTCACCGTGGACTTCCTACCTAAGTCCAAGATCGTTGTGGTGGTTTCTGACGACAAGTTGGAAGCCACCCTCACGGCCATCCTCGAGGCTGCCCGCACTGGCGAAATCGGCGACGGCAAGATCTTCGTCACGCCCGTTGAGGAAGCCATCCGCATCCGCACCGGGGAGCGCGGCGACACGGCGATCTGACCACCCTCCTGCCCGTGTCATGAGGCTTCCCCATACGGGACACCTCACCTGCCCCCCAGCTCGGGGGGCTTTTTCATTGCTGCTGATAACGCCACCAGATCCCGTGCTCACACCAGTCGCGATGGTGCGGATCAGCCAGCGCCCCTTCGTTCGTCGCAGAGCTGGGGAGCACCCTTCCGCCCAAGGGCTTCACGCCATAGCGTGAGGAGCTCCAGTCCTTCACCTCCACCCCCATGAACAGCTCCTACGACCTGATCGTGCTTGGGGCCGGCTCTGGTGGTTTGGCTGCTGCCAAACGGGCCGCAAGCTATGGCGCCAGCGTGGCGATCGTGGAGGGCGACCGGGTGGGCGGCACCTGCGTGATCCGCGGCTGCGTGCCCAAAAAGCTGCTGGTTTATGGCTCCGCTTACAAACACTTGCTTGCCGATGCAGCCTGCTATGGCTGGGAAATCGAGGGGATTCGCCGCAACCCCAGCACCCTGCTGGCCAATGTGCGCGCTGAGGTAGATCGGCTCAATCAGCTGCACCTCGGCTTTCTTGAAAAAGCGGGGGTAGAGCTGGTGCGCGGCTGGGGCTGCTTTGAAGACGCTCACACCGTTGCCGTTGGCGAGCGCCGCCTGCGGGCCGAGCGCATCTTGATTGCGGTGGGGGGGCGGCCCCAGCGGCCAGCGATTCCAGGAGCAGAGCTTGGCTGGGTGAGCGATGAGATGTTTCTGCTGGAGCAACTACCGGAGCGCCTTGTGGTGGTGGGTGCTGGCTTCATCGCCTGTGAATTCGCCTGCATCCTCAATGGCCTTGGCGTAGCAGTGACCCAGCTGGTGCGCGGCAATCATTTGCTGCGGGGCTTTGATCTTGAAGCTGCCAAAGCTGTTCAAGAGGGCATGGAGCAAGAGGGTATTGAGATTCGCTTTGCCCATAGTCCTGCAGCCATCACTGGCAGTGCCGGCGACCTCAGCGTCCACACCGAGGCAGGCGAAATCATTCCTTGCGGTGGAGTGCTGCTTGCCACCGGCAGGCGCCCTTTCCTGGAGGGCCTGCGCCTTGAGGCAGCGGCTATCGCCACTGAGGCAAATCGCATTCCAGTGGATAGCGAGCAGCGCACCAACGTGCCCCACATCTATGCAGTTGGCGATGTCACCGACCGCATCAACCTCACCCCGGTTGCCATTGATGAGGGACGCGCCTTTGCCGACACTGTCTATGGCACTAGCCCGCGCCAGGTGGACCACAGCCTGGTGGCTTGTGCGGTGTTTAGCCAGCCGGAGCTGGCCAGTGTGGGGCTCAGCGAAGAGGAGGCGATCCAGCGCCATGGCCCAGGGGGAGTGCGGGTGCATCGGGCCCGTTTCCGGCCGATGAGCCAGGCCTTGCCGGCCAGGGGGCCCAGGGTATTGCTCAAGTTGGTCGTGGAGCTGGAAAGCGGCAAGGTGCTGGGCTGCCACATGGTGGGCGAGCACAGCGCTGAAATTATCCAGATGGCAGCCATCGCCATTGGCATGGGCGCCACCAAGGCCGACTTCGATCGCACCATGGCCCTGCACCCCTCGGTTGCCGAGGAGTTTGTGACCATGCCGAACTAGGCCGTGAGCCGGCTTTTGCGCCAATCATCCGCCAGCATCACCACAAGGGGCGCCAGCAACACCATCGGTAGGGCCCGGCTGTCAATTGGCACCATCGCCGCTAGCCGCGACAGGGGCGGCCAATAGAGCAATAGCGCTGTGAAGAGGATTTCAGCTGCTATGCCAAGCCAAAGCAGGGGATTGCGGCGCCAGCCCTGCTGCACCAAGTTGACGAAGGCGGAGCGATGCTCACTGCGGCAGGCCATCGCCACACCGATTTGGCCGGCCACGATGCAGCTGAAGGCCACGCTTGAGGCCTGGTGCTGGCTGGCCACGAGCGCTGCTCCGGCCTCGCCATGGAGAAGCAGGGGGGCTGCCAGCCTGAGCTCGGCCCAACCCACACCCTGCTGCTGCCAGCTGAGCAGGTAGGCCGTCATCGACACCACGGCTTCGCTCAGGCCCAGCACCAGATAGGCGCGCAGCATCAGGGGCCGATCCAGCAGCGGCGCTGAACGGCGCCGGGGCGGTTGGCGCATCAATCCCGATTCAGGCGCCTCGGCTCCTAGCCCCAGGGCGGGTAATAAATCGGTGCCCAGATCCACCGCCAGGATCTGCAGCACGGTTAGGGCCGCCGGGATTTGCAGGGTCACCATGGCTAAAAACGGAGCCATCTCGGCCACGTTGCTAGCCAGCACGTAGGGCAGGAACTTGCGAATGTTGGCCACCACGCCTCGGCCAAAGCGCACCGCCGTGACGATCGTGGCGAAGTTGTCGTCTAGCAGCACTACATCGGCGGCCTCCCTTGCCACATCGGTGCCCACCAGGCCCATAGCTATGCCCACATCGGCCGCCCGCAAAGCCGGGGCATCATTAACTCCATCGCCAGTGACTGCAACCACTTCGCCGAGGGAGCGGTAGGCCTGCACAAGCCGCAGCTTCTGCTCCGGGGCCATCCGGGCAAACACCAGCCGGTTGCGGTATTTGAGCAGCTGGCGCAGGTGCACATCGCTGATCAGTTCGAGCTGGTCGCCCTGAATCACCCGAACCGGATCGGCCTGGGGGTGGTTGTCACCCTTGGCCGGCATATCCAGCAGGCCGATCTGGCGAGCTATGGCCTGGGCGGTGAGGCCGTAGTCGCCAGTCACCATGGTGACCTTGATCCCAGCCTGGTGACACTGGCGAATCGCCTCAGGCACCTCCGGCCGGGGCGGGTCGTAGAGCGCGATCAAGCCCAACAAGTTGAGCTTTTGCTCCAGTTGATCGGCTGGGGCTTGCTCCTCAGCGGCCTCGAGCAGGCGCTGGGCCACGGCGATGACGCGGTAGCCGCGGCATGCAAGGTCGTCGTTGGCGGCCACTGCCTGGGCTCGGCCCTCTGGGCTACAGCGCTCCAGCAGCTCCAGGGGTGCCCCTTTGGTGATCAGCTGCAGGCCGGTCTCGGTGGCCACGATCACGCTCATTCGGCGCCGATGGGAATCAAATGGCAACTCCCGGCTGCGGGGATGGCGCTGCTGATGCACGTCGAGGCCCAGCTCTCGAGCCTGGGCTGCCACCAGCAGGGCGGTTTCAGTGGGATCGCCGAGGGCTCGGCTGCCGTCACCGCTGGCTTTGAGCTGGGCGTTTGAACAAAGGCAGGCCGCCAGCAACAGCTCGGCTTCTCCACCTCGATCAATCCCTGGCTGCTCGCCTACCTGGGGCAGCCAGATCTCCTCCACCGCCATGCGATTGCAGGTGAGGGTGCCGGTTTTATCGCTGCAGATCACGCTTACCGAGCCGAGGGTCTCCACGGCTGAAAGCCTGCGCACCAGTGCTTTCTGACTGGCCATGCGCTGCACGTTGATCGCCAGGGCCAAGGTGACCGTGGGCAGCAAGCCCTCGGGCACGTTGGCAACGATGATCCCCACAAACAGAAGGCTGAGGCTGAAGGTGATCGCCCCCATCGTTAAGGCGATGGCTGTGATGGTGCGCACGATGTGGCCCACCTGCTGCTCCAAGGTGCTGATGCCCCTGGTTGTGGCGGCGGTGAGGTGGGCCACATGGCCGAATTCAGTTTCACCGCCGGTGGCGTAAACGATGGCCTCGCCGCGACCGCCGGCCACGCTGGTGCCCGCCAAAACCAGATTGGCCCGTTCCCGGGTCGGAATCAGGACAACTTTGCCTGTCGGAGGTGAGTCGATGGCATCGGCATGGCGCGCCACTGGCTGCGATTCGCCAGTGAGCACCGAGAGATCCAGGCTCAGTTCGTTGGCCTGGATCAACCGAGCATCGGCGGGCACCTGGTCTCCCTCCTCCAGCAGGATTCGGTCGCCCGGCACGAGCAGCTCGGCATCTAGCTCGGTGAGTTCACCATTACGCCACAGCCGCACCTGGCGGGGTAGGGATCGCTTCAGCGCCGTCAGGGTGCGCTCGGCTTGGTAGTCCTGCCAGAAGGAAAACAGGCCGTTGACCAGCACAACCGCCCAAATAGCCCAGCCCAGCTGGGGCGTGCCCGCTGCAAATGCCAGGGCCCCAGCCACCCAGAGCAGCAGGGCCATGAAGTGCACCAGTTGATCGACAAACCTCAGCAGCAGGGAACGGCGGCGCTGGCTTGGGAGGCGATTGGCTCCAAACCTCTCCAACCGCCGCTGGGCCTCTGAGTCGCTCAGGCCTTGGAGTGTGCACTGCAGAGCTGCCGGCACTGCCTGCGCTGGGATGCTCCAGATCGGCTGGCTAGCAGAGAGCTGCATGGCGGGTTAGCTAGATCGTGGGGCAAGCCCCTTCTCGTCAAACACCCCTTCAAACAAAACCGAACTCAAGTAGCGCTCGCCTGAGTCGGGCAGCACTACCACGATGGTTTTGCCGGCGTAGGCCTCCTCTCGGGCTAGCCGCAGGGCGGCCGTGGCTGCGGCACCACAGGAGATGCCCGCCAGGATTCCCTCTTCCTTCATCAGCCGGCGGGCCATAGCCACCGCCTCCTCGTCGCCAACGGTTTCGACCCGGTCCACCAGGTCCAGATCGAGGTTTGCGGGCACAAAGCCAGCGCCGATTCCCTGGATCTTGTGGGGACCGGGCTTGAGCTCCTGCCCTGCCTTGGCCTGGCTGATCACTGGGCTGTTGTCGGGTTCAACTGCCACCGAAACCAGCGGCTTGCCCAGGGTTCCCTTGATGTAACGGCTGACGCCAGTGATGGTGCCTCCGGTGCCCACTCCAGCCACGAGTACGTCCACCTGGCCGTCTGTGTCGGCCCAAATTTCGGGGCCGGTGGTGTCGTGGTGGATCTGGGGGTTTGCGGGATTGGAAAACTGCTGCAGAAGGACGTAGCGGTCGGGGTCGGAGGCTGCCATTTCCTTGGCAGCGCCGATGGCGCCGGGCATACCCATCCTTCCTTCAGTGAGAACGAGGTGGGCGCCGTAGGCCGTGAGCAGTTTGCGGCGCTCCAGGCTCATGGTCTCCGGCATCGTCAGGGTTAGGGGGATCCCCTTGGCGGCGGCCACGAAAGCCAGGGCGATGCCGGTATTGCCGCTGGTGGGCTCCACCAGCTCCTTGCCAGGACCCAGCAGTCCCTCCTGCTCGGCGCGCCAAATCATGGCGGCGCCGATGCGGCACTTCACCGAAAAGGCAGGGTTGCGGCCTTCAATCTTGGCCAGTACGCGGGCCTTGCATCCATCGGTGACCCGATTGAGCTGCACTAGGGGGGTTTTGCCGATGGTGAGGCTGTTGTCGGCGTAGACGCTCGTCATCCGTTTGGGGGAGCCATTCTCTTGGCGCACCCTAGGGATGCTCTGCCAAGCGAACAGCAGGAATTAGCCGGTTTTTACAGGTCTTGTGGTCAACAACATCGATCTGCAGTCGGTGAGCCAACTCGATGTCTCACGCAAGGCCTTGGGCTTGGCCCCCTGGGGTTGACCCGATTGGGGCCTGCCGCACCCCGGCATAAGCGGTACTTATGGGATTCATCAGCAGGGCTTTGGCGACTCCCGGCCGCCCTTCTCACTAATCCCGCAATCTTCCGTTACAGTCCTGTTACGCAATGTTCTTGCGCTCGACGGGATTCCGTCTGGTGGCTTGCCACCTTCCATACCCGTTCCTTTGGAACACCCTCTTCTCGTTCTCATGACAACCACTATTCAGCAGCGCCAAGGCGCTTCTGCGTGGAACCAGTTTTGCGACTGGGTCACCTCCACCAACAACCGCCTCTATGTGGGCTGGTTCGGTGT
>NZ_JAGQAY010000035.1:0-18576 GCF_024345355.1 Cyanobium sp. WKJ7-Wakatipu | reverse complement strand
CTGGCAGGCTTTCAATCGATCCGCACCGGGATGCAGTCGGTGATGCACGACATCACGGCGCTGATGGCGATGGTCATGCGCAGGACACAGCCCAACCCTTGCTAAGACTTTGAATCAGCCCTGGGTGCACAGCGGCAAGCAGGGCGGGCAGGCGGCGCATCTGGGCGTAGGGCGCTGGGTTGGCTGAGACTACGCCTGGCTCTTGGCTCTGGCAGCAGGGGTCTTGGAATACTCCTGCTGGATTTGGCTGACGAGAAGACCTTGGAGGTCCCTATAAGCCTTATTGACCTTCTGCACCTCAACCAGCATTGCAGCCTCCACATCAGGCAGCCGAATGGTGATGGTCTTCATTTGGCTGCCTCCAGTCGCTCCAGTTTCTCAGCAATCGCCTCTCTACAGAATGCTGAGATGTTGAGATGGCGGCTCCTCTTCAGCAGGAGCACTGCCTGGTGGAGCTTGTGGGCGTCGCCTTCTGGGTAGGTGATGGTGAGTTGATGTCTTCTCATTTGCTTTGGGGTGATAGGTCGCTATTGAATGGGTCAAGGGCAATCAGCTTCAGGTTGGTCTGCTTTCCCAAGTAACTGCTGATGCGTCTGTAGTCAGGCTCATCAGGGTTGATGCGTTGTATATCAATGGATTTCCATTTAGACAACGCCTTGACCTTATTGGGCAATCGCTTGTGAAACAGGGCTTCCATCTCATATTGGGTATTTAGGCTTGTAGGCAACTTTTCTGTGAATAGGTGAGTGTGAAACTGACCCGTGCCCTGGTGGCTGGCTTCGTGGAAGAAAAGCATCTTGGGATAGGGGAATTCACCAGCACCCTTGATGGTCTTGTCACGGGATTGAAAGATGATGCGGTGGAGCTTGCGTTTCAGGTCGGCAACATCCTGGAGTAACTCATCTTCCCTGCTCTGGTGGTCTCGGTACTGCCGCCATTGCCTGCGTTGTCGATTGCCATCGCGTCGCCTGGCTGCAGACGCTTACTGAGGCCGTCAAATGCCCTGGGGTTGGCGCTGCTATCGCCATTGATCACCGTTGCTTCCAAGGTGAGCCGCATGGAGCGCACCTTCATCTCGATCTGGCTGGCACGGGCCTCAGGGCCCATCAGGTCAACAATCGAGCGGTCCACATCCACGTCACCACCAAATAGGTGTACCGCTTCTGCGCGCTGGTCCACCACGCCATAGCTCTGGGTGTAGCCCTCGTTTACAGCGCGGAAGCCAACAGATGGCAGCTCCTGTTCAGCGGAATAAAACAGGCCGCTGCCGGCAATATTCATGAACGGCAGCTGGGCGAGCAGTTCGCCCTCTGAAAACGTCTTGAGCACAGCTAAGTGCTCAAGACGGTTCTCGTATTTGGCTGCCTCGATCAGGGTGAGGCCCATGGCACAGGGGGCGCAGCCCCAGGGAGGTCAGGGGCTATTGCCGAGGCGGTGCAGGCTGAGTCGCGGCTCGATGACGAATCTTTGCCGGAGCAGTTCTTGGCTGGGACCAGCAACTCAAAAGCCTGACGATGATGAAGTGGTGGCCTTATTGAAGATGTCGCTCTGAGCGCCTGCCCTCCCTTGCCCGGCTGCTCCGGAGACCCCTGGTTCCCCCACCAGAGGTTTTCTGTTGATCGCCCATGGCTGGCTGGGGCTGGCCAGGGACGCTGACCGTTCAGGTGATCAGGCAGGCAGCGGACAGAGCAGCGGGCAGAGCAATGGACCCGGCATGCGGCAGGTGCGCCAGATGCCGCTGCCGGTACTCACCTCCACGCCGATCAAGCTGCGCTGGGTCTCCACCTCATCGTGCTCGATCCAGGCAATCGCCTCAGTGAGCGCCTCATCGAGGCTGGGGTAAAGCCCATCGAGCTGACGGTGGGGTTCACAGCAAGCGTCAATTAGGCGGTAGCACCGCTGACCTGGGGCCTTGGTCGGTCGCAGACGTGGAATCAAGCTGGAAGCGACCAACAGTGTGAACGACAAGACCCTCCACTTTGCAGAGCTATCAGCGTTGGACCTGGGTTGCGCAACAGGACGTTGCCTTGGGATCTAGAGCTGTGGGTGGGCAGCCCTGCCAAGCAGAATCATTGCTCCTCTCTGCAAGCTGATTGGCCCGCCTGGAAGCCCTGCTCAAGGTCAAACCAAGTGCTGAGGAGTGTCGTCAGACCCTTAATCAGCTGGCGGTCAGCCTGGTAGCAGAGCTCACCTGGCTGGATCCACGCAATGCCTGCCTCAGCCTGAACGCGGGGGCCAGTGGCCTGCCGGTGCAGGTGTTCATGGAGCTGCGTGGCCCGGATCAGCTGGGCGTGCTGGTCAACAGCCGTGAGGGCATGGGATCAGGCGCCCCGCTCAGCCATGCCGTGCTGGAGCAGGCGCTGGATCTCCTGCTGAGGCTTCTGCCCGGGTCAGCTCTGGTCTATCGCTCGGATCGCGATGGGCCGATCCGGCAGGGAAGTGGTCAGCGGACCCAGACCTGAGCAGAGGATTCCACAACCTTTTCCACAGGCTTTCCGCAGGGATCGGCACGCAGTGAGCTTGCTGCGGATCAACCGGTGCTGGATACGTCGGGATTCCCTCACACGGTTGAGCTGCGGGGTCGCGGCCGCCCTAAATATTTGCGGCTTTTGAGATAACTGGCGATGGGCACCGCTTTTCTGGAGTCCAACTTGGACGTTGTCGATCCCGTCAACGCCACGTCCGTTGCCCAGGAACCGCTGGTTCTGCAAATCGAGCCGTCAGCGTCAGAAGGCCGACTGCCGTCCTGGTTTTCCCCAGGCAGCCTGGAGTCCATGCGGCCGTTGCTGGAGACGTTCGCCACACTCAAGCTCCAGTCACTCGAGCAACTGCTGCCGGCGTTGGGCATCCTCGGCCTGGCGGTGGTAGCCGGTGTCGGCCTCAAGATCACCGCTGCGGTGCTGGGCAGCATCGATGAGCTACCGATGCTGGGTCGGCTGCTGCAGCTGGTGGGTCTGGTTACGGCGATTCGGTTCCTCTCCCGCAACGCCATGCAGCAGCAGCAGCGTGCGGCGCTGCTCGCCAGGATCCAGAAGCTCAAGCTGAAGGTGTTGGGCTGATCGTCTTCCCTCCTGCAAAAATCTTTCTCCTGGCAGGGGGGGCTCCATCCCCGCAGGTCTTTTCATAGCTCCTGCTCCTGGTTGTCGACGATGAGCCGCCGATCTGCGCTCTCGCCCGCGGCCAGGGCTATCAGGTTCAGCGATTGCCGGCGGCGGTGAGCTGATCGCGCTGGAGGTGGAGATAGAGCTGCTCGGGGTCGCGGTACTGGCGCGGCAGGCAGTTACTGAGGATCTCAAGTTTTTCCCAGCAGACGGTGCGGCGGGCTTTCTTGAGCGTGACGCCATCGCGCACCAGGATGCGCATCGCTTTGCAATAGAGCGGGTACTGGGCTTCCAGTTCCCCAACGCTCAGGCCAGAGGCGGCCATTCCAACTCCGGGAGTCGTGCTCAACCATCCAAATTGAGTCCGGGCCCGCGTCGGAGCGCACCCTTACAAGCGTTTACAGATCTGGCCTGCTGTTGTGTTTGCGTCCGCTGATCCAGCTGGCGCCAGGTCGGGCCTTCCTGGCGCCCCCAGAAGCGATGGATGGCGACCTCAACGGCTCAAGACCCATTGGCGGAAAAGGCAGCTGCCGCTTTCCAGAGGCGGCTGATGTGATCCCCGTCTGCTGACAGAGACGCCGCCAGCCGAGCAACTGCTGCGATTATATCGGAATGTGAAGGATTGCGATTCATGGCCTCCGTCCCGCGCACCAGCCCTTCTCTTCTGGATCAAACCCTGGCCCAGCTGCGCGAGCTGGCCAAGCGCCTCGGCGTACGCAGCTACACCAACCTGGCCAAGGCAGAGCTACTGGAGGTGCTGGCCCAGGCAGAAAGCCTTCCCGCTGCTCCCAGTAGCCCACCTGCCACCACAACACCGCAGGCGCCGATCACTACCCAGGTGACGTTCCTGCCTCGCGATCCCCAGTGGGCCTATGTGTTTTGGAGCATCAGCGCCGCTGATCAAGCCCGTGCCGTCGCCGCTGGCGGCCAGCAGCTCTGCCTGCGGGTGGCCGATGTCACGGGTCTGCAGCACGGGGCCTCCCATCCCCATGCTCTGCAGGAGCTAGTTGTTCCGGCGAACGCCACCGAGTGGTATTTGCCGGTACCAATGAGCGATCGCGATTACCGCGTGGAGCTCGGCTACCGACTCGGCGCCGCTGGCTGGCTGAAGCTGGCGGTGTCATCGGTGGCGCGGGTGCCGGCTGAGGGGCCCAGCCCGGTGGTAGCCGATGCCTTTGTGCCCTTCTCGCTGGACGGTCCGATCGGACCGGTCAGCCAACCGTTTGGTGGCGGCGGCGCCGGCGTGGAGCATGAGCTCCTGTATCAGCTGGCAACATCCGCAAGCCCCCAGAGCCGCCGTGTCGGCTCCGAGATGCTGCATGAGCACCATTTCACGGGGGATCACGCCGGCCTGCTGCATGCCTCCGGCGTAGGCCTGTGGGCCAGCGGCCGCAATGAATCCGGCAGTGGTGTGCAGCGTCAGCGCTCCTTCTGGCTGGTTGCCGATGCGGAGTTGATCGTCTACGGCGCCACCGATCCCAGCGCCAGCCTGTTCATCGGCGAGCAGGAGATCCCACTGGAGAGCGATGGCACCTTCCGGGTGCAGGTGCCGTTCAGGGATGGCGAGCAGCTGTATCCGATCCGCGCTGTCGCCGCCGATGGCGAACAGGAGCGCTCAATCCGGATGGAGTTTCAGCGCAGCACGCCAGATGCACGGGTGAACAGCCGCGAGGAGTCGGTGTTGGAGTGGTTCTGACCCTGGAGTCGCCATCCTCCCGGCTCGCTCGCTCCGTCAGAGCAGGATGAGTTAAATAACGATCACAACTCCCTGCTCTGGACGCTGATCTGTCAGGAAACGCCCACAGCGGGAGTAGACCGGATCCAGCTCTGGGGCCAACCATGTGCCATCAGTTGATTGTCGTCACTGCCGAAGGCTGCTCAATCCGCCGGGATGACCCGGTCGGTTTTGTCGTTGAATGTGGCGAAAAGCAGACACCCCCGCTCCATGTGGCCACCCTGGCCGGGGCCTATGCCCTCTGCCAGCAGCTAGCGCCGCGGCGCTCGAGGGCCTAGCCATGAGCACCGCAGTGAAGGAACCCTTCCAGACGTTGAAGGAACGCCATCTGCTGGCCTTGCTGGTGCATCAGCTCGCTCATGCCCAGTTTGATCAGGCCAATCAGCAACTGACGCACAGGCTCTGGGAGGAGGTCGCCTGCCTTGAGCTCGATCCCGACCGCGTGATCCATCTGCTTCACAGCGGAGAGGATGTCGACAACGACACGGCCCTCTGCGCTGAGGATGTGCGGCATGAGCTGGGGCTAGCCGAGCAGCGCGTGCAGAAGCGGGGCGGCTGGCAGCACAGCGGCCTGCTCGCTCATGTGCAGGACTGGATCCAACAACGCTCACGCTGAACTCTGGGATGCGCCGGGATTGCCCCCCCATGGGCTCATCGCCATCGCATCTACGCAACCAGAATCACCCCACCTAAAACCACGGAAGTTCGCCATGACGGACTCCATTCATCTCCCCAGGGCCACTGCGCCCAGGGGCCTCGATCAAACAAGCCGCACCTGCCTGGGGCGCACATGCCTCAAGTGGGGCGCCGATGGTGAACTCACAAATCAGGATCTCAGCCTGGTGCTTGAGCGCCTGGCCCAGGTGGATCAGGAGCTCACAACCCTGCACCAAAACACCGCCACTGCCCAGCCATGTCCCTCGATCAGCTGAAGGCTTTTCTGGCCAGGATGCAGGATGATTCTGGCCTCCGGCAGGCGGCCCAGACCGCTGCCACCGCAGACGACGTGGCCCTGATCGGCGGCAAGCTCGGCTATGAGTTTTCCGGCGATGAGCTGCTGCGGCTGTCGGGGCAGAAGGTGGGCCGCGTCACCGTGACCAAGCAGGACATTCCCGGCGAATACAACTGAGGCCGATTCAGGTCGCCTGTCCTAGGCTGGTATCACTCTGAGAAGGGGACCCCATGGCCACCAGCGATCGACCGGCCTCCGCGACCGAGAATCCTTCTGCTGCAGCCCTGCACCAGCTCAAGGAGCTGCTGGAGCGCGACATCGCTTTTGCCCAGGCTCTGGGCGCCACCGCCTCCACCGAGGCTGCGGCAAAGCTGGCAGCTGAGCACGGCATTGCGGTGGCGCCAGAGGCACTTTGGCGCCACCGCGGCACCCTGGTCTGTGGCGGCCTGCCCACTTGGCGCGGCTGAAGCTGAGAAGGAGGCTGAGACAGAGCCATCGTCCCCATCCGGGGGGATCGCTCCAGCTCAATCCGGGTCATCGTGGCTGACTCCGCCCTGGAGTCAGCCATGTCCGGTGGCAACCTGCAGCCCCCAGTGGCTCCGACGGCCAGCGATCAGCAAAGCGGCGCTGGCCGGGATGCGTTCAGCCAGCTGCTGCGCACACGTCAGTGGGAAGCCGATGGCAGCCATCTGTTCAGACCTGCTGCCTTTCATGTCTGGGCTGCAGGTTGTTGCACGCTCCCTCAATAGAGGGCCTCCGCAGGATTGGTTCTGTCCAGACCCAGTCCCCAAGCGGGGGCGCAACATTCAGCTTGTTCCAAACCACTGATTCCACACCACTGACGCCCCGATCGCGACTGGAGCTAACCATGAACACGACTATGAGCGAGCTTCTGCTGGTGGCCGTGTTGGCGGTCGTGATGCTCTCCGGCAGGGTCTGAGTCAGGCGCAACTTTGCGATATCAAAAGGACCTAACGGCTGGTCTTGTTCGCCGAGATCTCGCGGCTGACCCCAACGAGACCCATCACGTTGCCGGCTGCATCGCGCAACGGTGACTTGATGGTCTCAAGCAGGGCCTGTCGGCCATCGGGATAGGTCACCCACTCCTCGTTGCGCTGGGGTTGGCCACCCTCGAGCATCGCCAGGTCGTTGCGGCGAAAGTCGCTCGCCAGATCCTGTGGGAACAGATCGGAATCCAGCTGACCGATCAGGGTGCTGGCGGACTGCCCAAGCAGACGTGCCCAGGCTGCATTGCCGGCGATGTAGCGGCCATCAAGGTCCTTGGCGAACACGATGTCCGGCATCGAATCGAGCAGAAGAACATGCAGATCCATGGCATCGCCTGCGCCGAGAACACCCCCAGGATGCCTTTGTTCTGAGCAGAGCGTCGCCACCTTGCGGCTCATCCAGCCATGGCAGAGCGCTGTGGGGCCGTCGAGCGCAATCGGGGAGGACGGCAACAGCAAAGGACTGCCCTGCTGTTCATGTCCGCAACTCCGACTGCTACTCCTGCCGCCCAGGCACCGTTCACAGCTGAACGCTGGCAGCAGTTTTGGGATGCCTGGAAAGCCCAGCCACAACAACTCGAGGGGATTGAGCAGTTGCGGCTCGCCGTGATCAGTGCTGACCCAGCGATCCTCACCGAGGCCGCCCCCTGGCGGCAGACCTTCTCTTCTGCCCCGCCGGCTCCCCCAGCACCGGCCCATGCCAATCCCCTGGCGGTGGCCTGGGAGAACCAGAACGACAACGCATCAGGCACCGGCTACCGGGAGTGCTTCTCCAGTAGCTGCGCCATGCTCGCCCGCTATTGGGGCAAGGTCAGTTCTGACGATGAGTACAACGTCATCCGCGCCAAGTACGGCGACAGCACAAGTGCAGAGGCCCAGCTTTCAGCGCTGCGCTCACTGGGGCTAACGGCGAACTTCGCGACCAATGGTGATCGAGCAGCTTTGGAGCAGCAGATCAACCTGGGACGGCCAGTAGCCGTGGGCTGGCTGCATCACGGTTCTGTCTCTGCTCCATCAGGTGGGGGCCACTGGAGCGTGGTGATCGGTTTCACCGAGGCGGTCGCCATTCACAACGACCCCAACGGAGAGGCTGATCTAGTCGCAGGTGGTTACACCGCCAACACCAACGGCGCAGGCCAGCACTACAGCTGGAAGAACTGGCAGCCCCGTTGGGAAGCCGATGGCAATGGCACCGGCTGGCTGCTCACCTGTCATCCCTGAGCAGCAGGCCATGGCAGAAGCACCGCAGCCGCTGACACCACTGCCGCCACCCCGGCCACCGTTTGATCGAGAGCGCTTTGTTTTTAAGACCCTGGCGGTGGTGATCTCCGCCCAGCTGCTGGTCTACGGGCTGGCTGCGGGAATCTGCGGCCAGCGATCTATGGCTGGCCGTGCCGTCGGCCAGGTATGCCCCGGCACGCTGGAGCAATTGCAGGGAGGCTTTGATTCCACCCTCAACCTGCTGCTGGCGCTGTTGGGGGGAGCGGCCATTTCAAGGGTGGGGCCGCCACCTTGAACGCGAGCGGTCTTCTGGTTTCACGGCCTGAGCCGCAACACCAGCTACACCACTAGCAACAGGCTGGTGGTGCTCACCGCCGGAAAGATCCAGTCGGCGTAGGGAGTCCAGGGCCTTTGCCCAGGGGTTGAGTCCTGGCGTCACAGCCAGTGTCGGTAACGGCTGCGCTGGCGTCTGGCCGCTGTTCGTGCAGCAGCAGTGCCGAACTGGGGGCTGCTGCCGTCCTTGCGGCGACGCACCCAGACCCCTTTGCGGATCAATCGACTGTCTGCGGCATTGGCCTGGCGGGCTGAGAGCAGGGTGCCGTAACCCGCCTTATGGCGGGCATGGGCTCTAGTGCGGGCCTGGGCAGCTGTGGCAGCCGGCACCACGGTGGCTGTCGAGCGGCGGCTCCAGAAAACCAGGTAGTAGCGGCTGGCCATCTGCTGAACGGCTGTGCTCAGCGACGTGGGCTGCGGCCGTTGGTCACAAAGCCAGCCCGGTAGAGCTCGCTGGCACTCATCGCCTGGGGGTTGAGCACCTCGCCAAAGCCACCAGCCGCCGCAGGTGCTACTCCCAGCCCTGGGCTACCGGTCATGGCGCCGCGCTGTTGAAACAGGAAGCCGTAGACGGGGTGAATGCGCAGCTGATCGAGGAAGTCAGCCGTGCTCAATGGCCGCCCGTCATCCCCCAGCAACGGTTGGCCCTGACTGTCCAGCGGTTCCAGCACATCGACACTGTCCTTGCTGGTGGTGAGCCGAAAGCTCTCGCCCAGCTGGCCCTTGAACACCTGAAAAAAGGTGCCGCGCCCATCGCCGCCAGTGCGGCCTTCTGCTTCTGAGAAAGCGCGCTCCAGCAGCCGCTCCTTGCGCAACTCCTGTACGCGCTCATGGGCCGCGTCGCGTTCCGCTGCAACGGCTGCCACCTTGCGAGCAGAGGCTTCTTCCATCTGGCGTTCGCGCAGTTCCACCTGCTGCTCGAGCAGTTGCTTCTGGCGTTCGGCCTGCTGCAGGCGGGCGTATTCCTCGGGATTGATCTCCGAGAAGCGGGTCAGCTGCTGCCGTAGACCCCGCAGTTCTTTCTCCAGGTTGTTGCTGCGCCTGCGCTCGGCCTTGAGGGCATCACCGAGGCCGCTGCTGGGCTGGATCTCGCTAGTGCTGGGCTCGTCTGTATCAGCCAGAGCGATGCCGACTTGGCGCCCAGCGGGTGGATAGTCAGCCGTGCTGTTGCTCTCTAGTTCAGCAGTCTCCTGGTGGTGCTGCTCAACCAGCTCGCTGCTCTCGTCAGTTGCCCTGGAGCTGTTGTGCGTTGCGGTTGTGGCCATGACCCGTCTCGGCTGTCAGTGGAATCGGCAGCCCATCGCGGCGCTGCCATTCCCTGTTGCCGAGAGGTGCTTGTTTCAAGCACAGGCGCCTTAATCTCAGGACATGAGCACCGTTCAAGACATAGAAGCTGCGGTCGAGCAGCTGGCTCCCGAACAACGGGCCCAGTTCCGGGCCTGGTTTGATGCTTTTGATGCCTGCGAATGGGACTTGCAGATGGATCAGGACCTTGGTGCTGGTCGCCTGGACTGGCTGGCTGAGGAAGCCCTTGGCAATCTGGCTGCCGGGCGCTGCACCGATCGGTGAAGCATCGCGCCAGTCCTCGCTTCTGGTCCTCCTTCGAAGCCCTCCCCGTCTCTGTGCAAGAGCTTGCTGATCGGACCTACGAGCAGCTCAAAACCGACCCCCGCCACCCGTCGCTGCACCTCAAACGCATCGGCCGGTTCTGGTCTGTGCGGGTGGGGCTGAGGCATCGCGCCTTGGCAGTGCAGGCCTCGGATGATGAGCTGCTTTGGGTATGGATCGGCACGCACGCCCAGTACGACCAGCTCCTCAAGAAAGGCTGACGAAATAGTTCACTCCAACCGATTCGGCTTAAGCGTGCCAAACACCCGCTCGCCGATCAGCGGCTGCACCAAGCCGCCGATGCCACCTGAGCCGTAGCTGGCACCAAACTCCAGCACGGTGAACAAGGTGTACTGGGCATAGGGATCGACACCCGCATCACCTGCGGCATTGAGCAGGGTTAGATCACCAAGCCAAATAGCGCCCTCGCAGGGAGCCACAACGGTTCTGCCAGCAGTGGAGACACGCCGGCCGTTTTGACTCCACTGCAGCTCCCTACTCAGCCAGATCGCACCAGGGTTGGGAGGCAGCCGGGTGGCACGGCAGATGTAGCCCTGGTAGGTGAAGTCCCCGGTCTCCACCCCCGGGCCGTTCTCCTTGGCGGAGATGTAGTTGGCCCGCTCTAGGAAGCACTCGAGGACATGGGCCGCCACCACTGCCGAGGTGGTGTCACCAGGGATGGCGTTTTCGCCCAGCAGCAGCCGGGCATTGGCATAGGGCTGCAGTGGTGTCGCACCAATCGGTGCGCTGGGCAAACCTGCCCCCCAGGCCTGGGCATTGCGGGCATGCCTGCCGCTGGTGAACTGGCGGGGGGAGATCATCAACCCCGCAGCAAGGCCGTGCCTCCAGCTATTCCCGTAGCAGCGACGCTGAATTGCATCCAGCTGCTCAAGCCCGGCAGGAGCAACAACAGGTGCTCGCTGTAGCGGCGACGTTGATTTAGCAGCGCTGCGGCTGGAGAAGCAGAGTTGGCATAAACGGTCTCCCTCTCCTCCCGCAGCAACGCCGTGTCGTAGGCGATCACATCCGCCTTTTGCAGTGGTGCGTCACCGGCGGCTGCCACCGAACCAGCGATTGGACCGGAGCGGCTGGTCCTCTCGATCGCCTGCTCCTGCTCAATACCTCCGGCCAGCAGGTGCTTGTCAATCAAAGCCACCGCATCCAGTAGGGCCCGGGCGCTGAGCACCCCGGCTGGGTGCTGACGCTCCAGATCGGCCATGGCACGGCCGATGGCATCGAGGCAAGGCACCGTCGCCGGTAGGGCCAGGGCCTGCCGGATGGCTTCCTGGTCGCTCGGTTGCCAGGCGGGCGCACCAATAGGTGCCCCTTGCAGTCCTGACTGCATCTGCGTCATGTCGTTGCCGGGGCAAGACCGGCTGTATCTCCCAGCCATTGCCGCAGGGCCTCCTCGCTGATGATTCCCCGCTCCTGCAGAGTCAACATCTCGCTCACCGTTGGCGCTGCCTTCGCAGGTGGTGCCAACGGGCTTACTTCCACCACTAAGGAAGGGCCGTCGTTGCTGGGCATGGCTTCTCCGGTAATGGCGCACCAGTGCTGCAGCAGAGAAGAAAACATCGAGGCCTTTTGTATCGCCTGGCTTTGCAGCAGGGCGTAGGCCTGGGATGCCGCCAGGGAAATCTCCATCGCCGTACGCGGTGCACCCTGGGCGCCGGAGGGAATCAAGGCATCACGGCGCATCCCCTGGTCAAGCGATTCCAGCCAGGCGCGGTGTTCGGCTAATGAGCGGGCCTGGATCTCGACAAACTGGAAGCTGGCGCCCTCCGGTAGATCAATCACGGTGTTCGGTCCCAGGACCACCGGCTCACCAGCTGCGCTGGTTCCCATCGGGCCAGTAACGCCGGTTCGTACACCCACCGGTAAGGCGGTCCGATACAGCAGCTCCTGGTAGTCGCTCTGCCTGCAGAAATGGTTCAGGTACTGGTGCGCCAGCCCTAGGTGCGGCAGCTCCCCATTGCCAAAGGCAGAGCCGTGGCTCGCGTACCAGATCGCCGGCAGTGCAGTGAGGCCCAGGTACTGGCGTTGCTCGATCACCTGCCGCTTCCAACCTGACGGGGCCTGGCGATCTAGGACCAGCTCCTCTGTGGTGAGTTGCATGCCCACGCCGGGCTCCAGCGCCACCGTGCGGAGATGCCAGTGATCGGGAGACATCCCTTGGCTAAAGCCACCTAGGGGTTCCAGGGAGGCATCAGGTGCTCCCACGGGGGAATTGGGCAACCGCTCCCGCCAGGTGATCGCATCAGGCAGGGCGTGGTTAGCCGGCAGGTGCCAGTTGAGAACGTCACTCCGCTCCAGCAGCAGCAAGCGGGGCAAGGAGCTCCGATCGCCATTGCGCAGGGCCTGCTGCCTATCGCCCTCGCTTGGCCAGCTATGGCCAGGGGGGATTACCCCGACCAGGGCCGCGCCATCACGCAGCACCGCCAGATCAGCAGCTTCTAGGAATACCCCCAGGTCGGTGCCGCATCCATCCACATCGCTGATCACCGCCTGCAGAGAGGCCGGCAGCGCGCGCCAGTGGCTGGAGGCCAGCATCCCGGCAAAGGTGCGCAGGGCATCGCGGAAGAAGCCTGATGGCAGAGCTGCTTCTAACCGACGTTGATAGGCGCTTTCCGGTTCCCGTTCACCCCGGATCAGGTAGCGCTCCCTGCGGTCTGAGCCATTGGGGTCAGCCAGCAGGTGCCAGCAGTCGGCCACCAGTTGCAGGCGCGGCAGCAGGGCCGCCAGGGTTGGATGCAGGAGCCAGGGGATTGGACCAGTGGCCAGCGACAGCAAAAGAGATCAGCAGCTGCGGGCTATTGCCGGCGGGAGCAATTCACTATCAGCCGAGGGGGGGTCTTGGGGAGGGGTGGCTGCCGTGATCGTGTATCCGATTGAACAGGTGGTTATCGGACTCGACCATTCAGCCCTTGAAGGAACAGGCAGAAGGGCACTTGCAGCGGCCTTGCCGCTTGCCGATGCGTAGCCACGCGGCTACAGTTATCCTGTGGTTGAAGTTCGGCAGACAGAGCGGTTCGCTCAGTGGCTCGAGGATCTGCGTGATCTCAGGGCTAGGGCGCGTGTGCAGGCCAGGATTGAGCGTCTCATTGGCGGCAATCCTGGTGACATCAGGCCTGTTGGGAGTGGCGTCTCTGAATTACGGATCAACTACGGCCCTGGATACAGGGTTTATTTCCAGCAGAAGGGCTCCACATTGATCATTCTCTTGGCCGGTGGCGACAAGGCATCTCAGCCAAGAGACATTGATGAAGCACTGTCGCTGGCTCGCCAGATCAAGGAGAACGGTTGATGGAGATCAAGACCCTGCCTTACGACGTCGCTGAGACACTCAGAACCCCCGACGAAATGGCGGCCTACCTCGAGGCATGCATTGAAGAAGCTGATGGCGATGCGGCCTTCATTGCCAAGGCTCTTGGCGATATAGCCCGTGCCCAGGGCATGACAAAGATTGCACGTCAGACAGGGCTCTCACGCGAAAGCCTTTATAAGGCGCTTTCCGGTGAACGCAGCCCCAGTTTTGATACTGTCCTGAAGGTTGTATCAGCCTTGGGCTTGAAGCTCAGCGCGGGTGTGCGTGACGAAGCTGGTGTGGCCTGATCTATCAGTATTCAGCGCAAGTCCGCCTTGGATGCTTGTTGTGAGGGCCCTTCTAGCGACGCAATGGACTGGAGCTGTACCTTAAGGACTATGCACATAGCAAATTGATCTATCGCAGAGCTCCCGCGGGCAGGTGATCTCTGCCGATAGCTGGCTTTGAAGCATCACCCTAAAGGGCATCTAATGGCAATGAAACGAGCGCTACTCGCTTTACTCACCTTTGGCTTCACCCTGACCATTGGTGGTCTGGCAACGGCTCAGACTGTTGATCCGCTTCCATCCTGGAACAACGGCAAGGCGAAGAAGTCCATCATCGAATTCGTCGTGAAGGTAACGAAGAAAGGCTCGCCGCACTTCGTGCCGCCCTCCGAACGCATTGCCACGTTCGACAACGACGGCACGCTGTGGGCCGAGCAGCCGATGTATTTACAGTTCTTCTTCGCGCTGGACCGCGTCAAGGCGCTTAGCTCGCAACATCCGGAATGGAAGGACAAGGAGCCGTTCGTCTCACTGCTCAAGGGCGACGTAAAGGGCGCGCTCGCCGGCGGTGAGCACGCAATGCTGGAGATCGTCATGGCCACGCACGCCGGCATGACCTCCGATGAATTCGCGCAAATCGTCAAAGACTGGCTCGCCACCGCAAAGCATCCCGGAACCAAGCGGCCTTTTACCGAGATGGTCTATCAGCCGATGCTTGAAGTGCTCACCTACCTGCGCGCGAACGACTTCAAGTCCTACATCGTTTCTGGCGGCGGCATCGAGTTCATGCGCCCTTGGACGGAAAAGGTCTACGGCATTCCGCCCGAGCAGGTCATCGGTAGCAGCATAAAAACAAAGTTCGAATTGCGTGATAGCAACCCCGTACTCGTGCGCCTGTCCGAGTTGAACTTCATCGACGACAAAGCCGGCAAGCCGATCGGCATAAATCAGCACATCGGCCGCCGCCCCATTGCGGCATTTGGCAATTCTGACGGCGACCTCGAGATGCTGCAATGGACCGCTGGCGGCACCGGTGCACGCTTTGCCCTCATCGTTCATCACACCGATGGCGTGCGCGAATGGGCCTACGACCGTAAGTCCCATGTCGGTCAACTGGACAAGGCGCTCGACGAAGCACAAACGAAAGGCTGGATAGTTGTTGACATGAAGAAGGACTGGAAGGTCATCTACCCGCCCGCGAAAAGGTGAGGCACGAAGCAGCGGTTAGCACCGCCAGCTCACAATCCGTTGCAGCGGATGCGCCAGAGACGCGCGGCTGAACCGAAGCATTTATAATCATATCGATGCGTCACTGAGCGCTAACATGCCTAAACAGACATGGTCAGCAGTTAAATCAGCGGTTATCAAACTGAGCCATGACGACCTGCTCAGCCTTGTCGCTGAGATCTACCAACTCTCCAAGCAGAACCAGGCGTTTCTCCACGCTCGTTACGCCGATGCGGAGGCTGCGATGGAGGATTGCAAGAAGATCATCTCCGACTGCCTGTATCCGGATATGCAGCGCGATCGCCCTCTGCAGGTCGCAAAAGCCAAAAAGGCCGTTGCTGATTTCTGCAAGGCGGTCGCTGAGCCAATGCGCCATGCCGAACTGATGGTGTTCTTCTTGGAGCAGGGCAATGCCTTCACTGTTGAATACGGCGACATCGATGCAGGCTTCTACGACGCCTTGCTCGCCATGGCCAGCCGCGCTGTCCAGGCGATCTGCGGACTGCCAAAGGAAAAGCAGGAGGCCTACGGGGAACGGCTCGCCGAGGTTGTGCGCTCTTCTTCTTGTATCGGCTGGGGCTATCACGATGGACTCAAGCAGATCTACTCCGCTGCCTTTCCTGATCGAAATTGACGGCTACTCCGGGCAAGAGGCCTTCACTCCAAGGATTCATCCGTTTGGCTTAGCGCCATCGCAACAACCCGCACTGAGCAGGCCGCAGCGATCTCAGCCCAGCGATCTGGTGTAAGCCCCAACTGTTTGGGGATCTGATCTGCAGGCAACCCTTGCCTGAGCAACTTCTGCCCCCGCGCATGCAGCTCCCGCCAGCGGCCGGGTACGGAGATCAAAAAGCCTTTATCGCGCAGGTAGTGGGTGATTTCGCCATTCACGAACGGCCTGGCGTAGGCGATGAAGTTGGAGCAGCTGCGGTTTACCCGCCGGCTGTCGTAGCGGCGTGAGGCCTTGATCAGCCCGATCGCTGCCAGCTGCTCCAGGTCTTCCCTTGGGTGGCCAGTGCGGCGTGCGTAATTAGCCGCTACCCGTGAGGCAAAAGGCAGGTGCTCCAGCACCAGCGCATCTGCAGCGGCATGGATCGAACGCCGCGGCTGCCTGCGGCAATGCTTTGGGTGCCACTTGCTGCCGCCGCTCCCCTGTCCGCTCCCTTCTGACGGATTCGGCCGTGGCGCCCGTGACTGATGGCTTGCAATGGTGGCGGTCATGACGCAGATGTAGTGGAAGAAGAAGGCCTGCCTCTTGGTGGGCTCAGCGGGAGAAAAGCAGCGGCCTGGGAGTAGCCCTGCCGTTGCCCCGCCAGTGCTGGTTCTGCAGCCAGATCACGCCCTGACAAAAGGCATCCACCAGGTCGTCGTGGGCGGCATTGGGAAACCCCAGCAGCTCGGTGATCAACTCGTCATTGCCGCCCTGGCAAAAGCCCAGCTGCCCGGCCTCCAGCAGTGGTGCGACGGCATGGGCGCGGGACACCTTGCTGCCTACTGGCCGCACCGCAATCAGTCCTGGGATCTGTCGCTGCAGCAGCTGGCAGACGGCTGGCCCGTTCGCGGCGTCTTCTATCAAGACTGCATCAGGGGTAAGGCCCTGCACAGCCAGAGAGGCCAGGGTCTCGCTCAGGGCTTTGACGACACCGGGCAGATCTAGGCGCTGGTGGCGAGCCCAGAGCACTTCAATCAGGTGGACGCTCGCTCCGGCGCTCTCCTGATTGGGTGGGGGTAGAGCAGGGATATTTGCGGCACTGCGGTGCAGCTGCTGTCCTTGGGCTCTGGCTTCCGCCGCGGGATGGCGCTGCTGGGGCTCTGCCACTAGGCCGAGCAACACAAAAGCGCAGTAGTCGTTCCCCTCTCCCCCCTTAAAGCTGAGATCGCAGCTGAGCACCAAGGGGGCATAGGCCTTCTGGCCCACCCGGCCCTGGTGCTGGCTGCTTGGGCGGCGTTGCGGCATTTGCCGCAACCACTGCCGCTGAAACAGCAAACCGCCGGCCGGTGAAGGTCGCTGCTGGTAGAGGGCATTCCACCAGTAGCCGCCGGCGCGGATCTTGATCTGCTCCAGCTCAGCCAGGGGAAAGCGCTCCGGGCAAAGAGCTTGTCCCGGTTGTCGCCAGTCGGGCTCAACAGTGCAGGTGGCCGGGAATTGCAGCTGCTGCTCGGGCGGCTCACAGGTGGCCGGCAGGTTGAGCACCTGCCAGTGCTGCGGTGCGTCGCCGCTTTCCTGCTCCAGTAGCCAGCCGATCAGGTCGTCCTGATGCCAGCGGGTCAGCACCACCACCTGCGCCGCAGAACCAGCCCCCGGCCTCTCCTGCCCCTGCTCCTGCCCTTCTCCTTGCCCAACACTTGGGCCTTCATCTGCAACACCCCATCGCGCGGGCCCCTGTGGGGCCCCGGGTTCCGATCTGGTTAGCCAGACGGACTGGAACCACTCGATCAGCTTCTGGCGCTGGCCGGCGGAGTTGGCATCTTCTGGGCCCTTGTAGGGGTCATCGATGATTCCCAGCGCATAGCCCTTGCCGGTGAAGGGTCCTCGCACGCCGGCGGCAATGCAGCCGCCACGCTCAGGGGTGAGCCAGTTGCCCACGGCGGTGGAGTCCTTGGAGAGGGGATGACCAACCGCGCGGTAGTAGTGCCTCGCTTCTCGGCTATGGGCATAGGCCAGCTCGGCTGAATAGGAGGCGATCGCGCAGAAACGGCTCGGATAGCGGCTCACCCAGTAGGCGGGAAACAGCTTGGAAACCAGGAGCGATTTCCCCAGCCTTGGAGGGCAGCAGACGATCAGGCGATTGAGCTGGCCATCAGCAACGCGCTGCAGCAGGGCGATCAGCCGCTCGGCCCAGGTGTGGAAGGCGTAGCCCGGGTAAGCCTCGCTGATGAAGTCGCGAAAGCTGCGGGGTGCTGTTTTGATCTCCTCCATGGCTGGGACGCGGTAACCCAGCACGCCGGCATCGCACCAGGGATCGCCATGAACCGTGGAACCCAGCAGACCACCGACTAAAGCTGCGCCCTGGCCACCAGAGAGGGATGCCGTCGTAAGAGAAGCGGGCATCAGGCGGCAGCCGGTGGTTTGACCGGGGCGCGGAGCATGCCGGTGATCTCCGCCAGCACCCGATGGGCGCCCACCGAGGCGGAGAACTGCTCGGCGTCAGCTGCGCGCCGGGCGACGTCCTGCAAGGCGTAGATGGCTTCTGCCTGGTGGGCCAGCCGGTCCTCCACCAGCTCCTCCACCATGCGAGAGCGGGCCACCCGCAGGTACTTCTTGAGAGTTGTGTAGGAGGTCATCTCCCACAGCAGCGCTGCTTGGTCGCGGATCATCACCGCGGGTTGCCGCTGCGTCAGCCATAGCTGGAGCGTGGCGATGCGCTGCTCCACCTCAGAGCGGCTGGGGCGAGGCGAAACGCTCTGCTGCGGAAAGCGGTTGCTGACACCAACAGCGGCCGGATTGCGTTTGCTGCGTCCCTTGCCTTTGTGCCCCGGCGGTGGCTCGGGCCAGATGGGGTTGCCGTCTGCGTCCTCCAGGGGAGCGGAATTGCGCAACGCCTCGATCGCCGGGTCTTCTGGCGTGATCTCGCCAAGTGCCGCCATCAGCGCCAGACGCACTTGCTGGCGTGGATCAGCAGTCGGTTGCGCGAGGTTCGTAGTAGTTGCCTGAACTAACGAACCCTAGGGTACCAGGGCTGATTCAAAGTCTTAGCAAGGGTTGGGCTGTGTCCTGCGCATGACCATCGCCATCAGCGCCGTGATGTCGTGCATCACCGACTGCATCCCGGTGCGGATCGATTGAAAGCCTGCCAGCCG
>NZ_JAGQAY010000034.1:0-21403 GCF_024345355.1 Cyanobium sp. WKJ7-Wakatipu | reverse complement strand
TCTGCTTCCGCTTCAACCGGCGTTTCTCAATGGTTGCGATGACGGAACGGATCGCCAATGCAGTCTGCTGCTGCACGCCTTGCACGGAGCGCGATCTCAGGCTTGCGGAGGCTTATGGGTAATCACGCTTTAAGCGGGACGAAAACGTCTAGTAAGAATCCAAATTTGAAGTGCGATTAGTTTAGGGAAGGTTCGTTCCATCGGGATCTTCGTTTTTTGATTTCAATTCAGAGCTTGTAATGCCAGCCCCAACCGTTCTTGTAACCGGAGCCTCCAGCGGAATTGGTGCGGAGACAGCCCGCCTATTGCTGGAGCGCGGCTGGCGTGTGTTTGCCGCTGCTCGGCGGCTGGAAGCAATGGAGCCCTTGGCAGCCTTGGGTGCCGAGGTGATGGCGTTGGATCTCATCGATGAGCACTCACGCCGCGAGCTCGCTGAGCAGCTCACCGCCAAGGTGGGTGCGCTCGATGCGCTGGTCAATAACGCCGGCTTCGGTGAAGTGGGTCCGCTCGAGACATTGCCCCTGGATCGAGCTCGGGCGATTTTCGAAGTCAACGTCTTTGGGCTGATGGGGCTCACCCAGCAGTTATTACCTGCCATGCGCGAGCGAGGTCGTGGTCGCATCGTCAATATCTCCTCTATTGCCGGTCGCTGGGTTTCACCCGGATCGGGGTGGTATGGGGCCAGCAAGTTTGCGCTGGAGGCCCTGAGCGATGCCTTGCGTCTCGAGCTCAAGGCCTTTGGTGTCAACGTGGTGGTGGTTGAGCCGGGCGTGATCGCTACTGACTTTGCCAATGTTGCTGCCCCCTCGATCGAGGGAGCTTTGTCTTGCAGCACCTACGGCAACATGATGCGGGCCGTTCGCAAGAGCTGGGATGCGGTCTACCGGGGTGCCTCCCAGCCGCTAGAGGTGGCACTAACAATCGAGCGAGCCCTCACCGACCCCACCCCATCAGCCCGTTACCTCTGCGGTCACCAGTCAGCCTCAGTGATCGCCAGCCGGATCCTGCCAACGCGACTGTGGGACAGCCTGATTCGCATTCAGATGACCTGATCACCGTCTGCACTCGTGGTGCTCTGAACCTTGCAGGCACGGAGCCCCATGACCCTCATTCCGGAAGGGTTCCGCGTGGTGCCTAGCCTGGAACTGGCCTCTGCCGATTGCCGACATGTGCCGCGACTGCTCCTGCGGACAGCCGGCGCCTGAGCCGCTCCCAGAACCAACCCGCCAGCTACCCCTTCACACGGCCCTGCTGCAGCGCAACGATGCCCAGGCGGCCTTCCTGCGCAAGCGCTTCGAAGCCGCAGGCGTCACGGTGGTGAACCTGCTCTCCTCCCCCGGCTCGGGCAAAACCGCTCTGCTCGAAGCCCTGGCCTAGCGCCTCGATCCCACCGGCTTGGCAGTGATCGTGGGCGATCTGGCCACCGACAACGACGCCCGCCGCCTCCAGGCTGCCGGGCTTACTGCGGTGCAGATCACCACCGGCCAGGCTTGCCACCTGGAGGCGCCCATGGTGGCCGAGGGTCTGCATCGCCTCCACCACCAGGGCATCAGCCTTGAGCAGCTTGAACTGCTGGTGATCGAGAACGTGGGCAACCTGGTGTGCCCCGGCGCCTACGACCTCGGCGAGAGCATGCGGGTGGTGCTGCTCTCCACCACCGAGGGAGAAGACAAGCCGCTCAAATACGCGCCGATCTTCCACGGCGCCGATCTGGTGCTGATCACCAAGAGCGACCTGGCCGAAGCGGTGGGCTTCGATCGCGCCGCCGCCCACGCCGCCATCGCCCGGGTGGCCCCCCACGCCCGCGTGCTGGAAACCTCGGCCCGCAGCGGCGCCGGCCTCGACGCCCTGATCAACGCCCTGGCGCGATGAGCGCGGCCCGGCTGCGCCTCTGGTGCCGCGGGGTTGTGCAGGGCGTGGGCTTCCGGCCGTTGGTGCATCGCCTCGCCGCTGACTTGCAACTGGTGGGCGTGGTGGAAAACGTCGCTGGCGCCGTAAGGCTGGAGTTGCAGGGGGAGCGCCGCTCGCTCGAGCTGCTGCTGCGGCGGTTGCCTGAGGCGTTGCAGCCCCCCGGCGCTCTTGAGCAACTGGCGCCCGAGTGGCTCCCGCCCCTCGTTCCGGCGCCGCCTGGCCTGCTTGCCCCGTCCCTCGTCGCCGATCTGGCCCCCTGCCCCACCTGTCTGGCGGAGCTCCACGATCCTGCCAACCGCCGCCACCGCTACCCCTTCATCAGCTGCAGCCAGTGCGGGCCGCGCTATTCGATCGCCACGGCCGAGCCCTATGCCCGCGCCCACACCACCCTGGCCGCCTTTCCGCTCTGCCCTGCCTGCCAGCGCGAGTTTGACGACCCCACAGATCGCCGCTTCCACGCCGAAACGATCGGCTGCCCCACCTGCGGTCCCCAGTTGCAGTGGCAGGGGGCCGGGACTGGGGTGCGGATCCGCTGGCGGCAGCCCTGGCCCTGCTGACGGCGGGCGGGATTCTGGCCCTGCAGGGGGTGGGCGGCTTCCAGTTGCTGGTGGCTGCCGGCGATCCGGCGGCGGTGGCCCGGTTGCGCCAGCGCAAGCACCGCCCCGCCAAACCCCTGGCCCTGCTGGTGGCCGAGCTCAAGGCGCGCTTGGCGGGCATGGAGCAGCCCGAGGCCCGCCAGCTGCTGGAGCTAGCCGATGCCCTGGTGAAAACCAGCGTCTGGCTGGTGGGCGGCGACGGCTGGGCCTACGACATCGGCTTCGGCGGGCTCGACCACGTGCTCGCTAGTGGCCGCGATGTCAATGCCCTGGTGCTCGACACCGAGGTGTATTCCAACACCGGCGGCCAGGCCTCCAAAAGCACTCCCCGGGGCGCGGTGGCCAAGTTTGCCGCCGCCGGTAAGGCGGCCCCCAAAAAAGACCTGGGCCTGATGGCGATGACCTACGGCACCGTCTATGTCGCGAGTGTGGCGATGGGGGCCCGCGACGAGCACACCATCCGCGTTTTTCTGGAGGCTGAGAGCTACCCGGGCCCGTCGCTGATCATTGCCTACTCCCACTGCATCGCCCACGGCATCGACATGGCCCAGGGCATGGCGCACCAGAAGCTGGCGGTGGATTCGGGCCGCTGGCTGCTCTACCGCTACGACCCCCGCCGGACCGAGCGCGGCGAGATTCCCCTGCAACTCGACAGCCCGGCGCCAAAGCGCTCGCTCAAGGAGGCTATGGAGCAGGAAAACCGCTTCCGCATGCTGCGCTACAGCCAGCCGGAGCGGGCCCAGGCCCAGTTGCAGGCCCTGGAGCGGGCCGGGGCGGCAGCGATCGTGCTGCATTCGCTGTTTGAGGAGCAGATCGAGCAGGAACAGCTCGACCTGCACCGCCATGCCATGGCCGGCGCCGATAGCTATGGCGAGGCGCTCACCTACGTGCCGGAGCCATCGATCTTCCATGGCGGCGAAGACCTCTACCTGCGCCATCTGGAGCAGGCCCGGCGCTGCCTTGCGGTGCCGGTGATCGCCAGCCTCAATGGCACTAGGGCGGGCCGCTGGGTGGAGTCGGCGCGGCGGATTGAGGCGGCCGGCGCCTCGGCCCTGGAGCTCAACATCTACGCCATCCCCACCGACCCCGAGCTCTCCAGCGCCGCCATCGAAGCCGAGGTGGAGGAGATCGTGCGGCAGGTGCGCGCCGAGGTGCGCCTGCCCCTGGCCGTGAAGCTCAGCCCCTTCTTCACCAACCTCAGCGCCATGGCCCGGCGCTTGGCGGTGGACGGCGCCGATGGGCTGGTGCTGTTCAACCGCTTCTACCAGCCCGATATCGACATCGAAACCATGGAGGTGCGGCCCAACCTGCTGCTTTCCACCCCCCACGACCTGCGCCTGCCGCTGCGCTGGATCGCCCTGCTGCACGGCAGCCACCCGGTGGATCTGGCCGCCAGTGGCGGCGTGCACCGGGGCACCGATGTGGTGCGGCTGTTGATGGCGGGGGCTTCGGTGACCCAGGTGGTGGGGGCGCTGCTGCGCCACGGCCCCGAGCGCTTGGCGGGCCTGGAGGAGGAGCTGGCCACCTGGCTGATGGAGCACGAGGTGGCATCGGTGGCGGAGCTGGTGGGCTGCATGAGCCAGCAGCGCTGCCCCAATCCGGCCGAATACGAGCGGGCCCAATACATGCGCGCCATCCAGGGCTACCGCCCCGCCGATGCCCGCCAGGCGCAGGGCCCCTGGTGAGTGCCGCCCTGCAAAGCCAAATCAATGGCCGGGTAGCTGAGCTGGCGGCCCAGCTTGCTGCCACTGCCAGCCGCCCCTGGACCCTGATGGAGGTGTGCGGCGGTCAGACCCACGCCATCCTGCGTTGGGGTCTTGATCAATTGCTGCCACCGGGGCTGCGGTTGATCCATGGCCCGGGCTGCCCGGTGTGCGTGACTCCGGCCGAACGCATCGACGCGGCCCTAGAGCTGGCGGTGCGCCCCGAGGTGATCCTTTGCTCCTATGGCGACATGCTGCGGGTGCCGGGCGGTGTCGCCGGCCACGATCTGCTCGGTGCGCGGGCTGCAGGCGGCGACGTGCGGCTGCTCACCTCGCCCCTACAGGCCATTGCCCTGGCCCAGGCGTGCCCTGAGCGCCAGGTGGTGTTTTTGGCGGTGGGCTTTGAAACCACGGCACCGGCCACCGCCCTGCTGCTCCGCCAGGCCCGGGCCCTGGGGCTCACCAACCTCACGGTGCTGCTGGCCCACGTGCGAGTGGCGCCGGCGATGGCGGCGTTGCTGCAGGAGCCCGGCAACCAGGTGCAGGGATTTTTGGCGGCGGGCCATGTGGGGGCGGTGATGGGCACCGCCGAGCTCGGGCAGTTGGTGCGGCGCCACCGGGTGCCGGTGGTGGTCACGGGCTTTGAGCCTGTCGATGTGATGGCCGCCCTGCTGCGGCTGGTGCAGTTGCTCGAGGCGGGCACCCCGGCGCTTGCCAATGCCTACGGCCGGGTGGTGCGCCAGCAGGGCAACGGCGCGGCCCAGGCCTTGCTGAAGGAGGTGTTTGCGGTGGTGGACCAGCCCTGGCGGGGTTTGGGCCCCATCGCTGGTGGTGGCTATGAGCTGGTTGCGGCCTACCGCGATTTCGATGCGCTGCTGCGGTTTTGCCTGCCCCCAGCGGCTGCTGCCCCGCCGCCGGAGCCCCTAGCCAGCCCCTGCATCAGCGGCCTGATCCTGCAGGGCCGCGCCCTCCCTCCCGACTGCCCGGCCTTCGGCTCGGCCTGCACCCCGGAGCGGCCGCTGGGGGCACCGATGGTGTCGAGCGAAGGGGCCTGCGCCGCCTATCACCGCTACCGGCGCCCGGCCCCATGAGCGACTGCATCCAGCTGGCCCATGGCGGCGGCGGCACCCTGATGCAGCAGCTGATCAACCAGGAGCTGCGGGCCCTCTACGCCGATCCGGCCCAGGTGCTGCACGATGCGGCCCGGCTCGAATTGCCGCCCGGCCCGCTTGCTTTCAGCACCGACGGCTACGTGGTGCAGCCACTGGAATTTCCCGGTGGTGATATCGGCAGCCTGGCGGTGATCGGCACCGCCAATGATTTAGCGATGGCCGGCGCCCGGCCCCTGCATCTGAGCGTGGCGCTGCTGCTGGAGGAGGGCTTGCCGCTGGCGCTGCTGCGGCGCCTGGTGGCCTCGATGGCTGCGGCGGCCCGGGCCTGCGAGCTCACGATCGTTACCGGCGACACCAAGGTGGTGGAACGGGGCAAGGCCGACGGCATATTCATCACCACCAGTGGCATCGGGGCGGTGCAGGCGCCGACGCCGATCCACCCCACGGCGATACGCCCGGGCGATCAGCTGCTGCTGAGCGGGGACCTGGGTCGCCATGGCGTGGCAATCCTGGCCGCCCGCCATGGCTTGGCCCTGGTGCCGCCCGTGCTCAGCGACTGCGCGCCGCTCTGGCCCCAGGTGCGGGCCCTGCTGGAGGCCGGGGTTCGGATTCACTGCCTGCGCGACCTCACCCGCGGCGGCCTGGCCAGTGCCCTGCATGAGCTAGCGGAGGCGGCCGCGGTGGAGCTGGCGATTGAGGAGGCCCGCCTGCCGGTGCTGGAGCCCGTGGCGCGCACCTGTGAGCTGCTGGGCTTTGAGCCCTTGCACCTGGCCAATGAGGGTCGCTTTGTGGTGGTGGTGCCGCCCCAGGCCCGCGATCAGGCCCAGACCCTGCTGGCGGCCAGTGGCGGAGCCTGGATTGGCAGCGTGCGGCCGGCCAGCAAGGGAGCGCGGGTGCTGCTCACCACCTCTTTTGGCACCGAGCGCCTGCTGCTGCCCCTCAGCGGCGAGCTGCTGCCCCGCATTTGCTGAACCCGCCAGCTGTCTTAGGGTGATCTGACGCCCCTGCCAAGAGTTGTGGGTCGATGGATCTCACCCCTTTTCTGAGCAGCCTGGAGGGCACCACCCTCGACCAGGTGCTGTTGTCGATTGCGATCAGCGGCAAGGTGGCGGTCAGCGGCAAGGTGGCGGTCAGCGGCAAGGTGGCGATCGCCATGAAGGGTCGCTTTCTGTTGCGATCAGTGTGCGAGAGCTTTCAAGATCGCACCCGCATCGGCTGTGCCGTCACCGATGAGGCCACCTGCCTGGCCTATCTGGCGCGGGAGCCCTACGAGCTGTTGATCTGCACCGACTACCTGGAGGATGGCAATGGCTTCGAGCTGGCCCGCAAGGCGCGCAGTGCCCATCAGGGCTTGCGGGTGGTAGTGCTGGCTTTGGGGGATGTGATCCCGGCCCAATACGTTGAGGCTTCCTGGCTGGAGGCCGTAGTGGCGGAAGCCGATTTCATCGGCGATCAGCGGCCCCTGCAGGCAGCTGTGCTGGCGGTGATGGGGCGGCACTCCTACCGCAGCCCTTCGCTGCGTTCCGGCACCCTGCCCTACCTGAGCTGCCCGCGGCTCACTAAGCGCGAATACGAAGTGCTTGATCTGCTGGCCAGCGGCCTCACCGATCGGGAGATTGCTGAGCGACTGGTGGTGAGCGAGGAAACCGCCAAGACCTACACCAAGCGACTGCTTAAGACCCTCGACGTCAATAACAGGTTGCAGGCCGTGCTCAAGGGCATGCGTTGCGGCATGGTGCAGCTCTGACGCCTTACAGATTGTCCCCGTATGGGGGGCTCGGTAAACCTGCCCAGAAGCGCACACTCGAGCTAGG
The DNA here is from genome assembly GCF_024345355.1 of Cyanobium sp. WKJ7-Wakatipu. NCBI lineage: Bacteria > Bacillati > Cyanobacteriota > Cyanophyceae > Synechococcales > Prochlorococcaceae > Cyanobium > Cyanobium sp. WKJ7-Wakatipu. The sequence goes on along the minus strand of NZ_JAGQAY010000034.1, from coordinate 14,267 downwards.
CCCCATCGGGTTCTTTGCGGCCGCCCAGCCGGAGTGCCATGACAATCTCCCTACCCGCACCAGGTCTCACCATTGGTGAATTGGAAGCGAACTATCCGCTTTATTGCAAGGCCATGCGCCTGTTGATTCGCGAGGGCAAGACGATCGCCAAGGTGCGCCGCACCGTTTGCTGGCAGCGGCTGGAGATCCTGCACAATTGCCTGCCGACTCAATACCGCGAGCCCGATTATTTATTCGCCTTGCTGCAGCGGGAGTTGAGCGCTTGCCTCTAGGCGTCGCTTGCTTTTTGCAGCTGGGGATCGAGAACCCACAGGGCTAATCCGCCGCCCCGCCCCCTGGCCAGCAGCCAGCCGTTATCGGCGGCGCCTGAGCGAGCGATCAGGGCGAAAAATGGGCGCCGGCGTGGCTCCGGCTGCCGGCTGATCGCTTGGCGCCAGAGGCTGTGGCGGCCGAGCCGCAATTCCAGCTGGTCAAACCAAAACTCCAATAACGGCCTGCGGCCCCGCAGATTGCCGCTGCCGCTGAAGCGCAGCTGCAACGCCCCGAGCTGAACGCTGTTCACCACCTTGAGATCACCCCTTTCCATAGAAGGGGCGTCTGGAGTGACGTCTCCTGTGGCGATGCTCAGACTTGCCTGCAGGCCCCGCAGCAGGGCTGCCGTGGCGGGGTTGGGTTGGGCCTTGCCCTTGCTCCAGAGCAGCTGGAGCCGCCAGCGGCCAAACAGCTGCTCTGCCGTAATCGCGGAGCCCTGGCGACGGCTGAGCTGCTCAAGTGCCAGCGCCTGTTCGCCACTGGGAATTTCGCTAGTAGGCATTTTGCTACTGGGCATCAGACGTCGAAGTTGGCCTTGAGGTAGCGCTCTAAAAAGATGCCTGGTGGTAGCTCAGTTGGCAACTCGAATTTCATGCCCAAGTAGGTCTGAAGGGAATCGTCTGAAAACCCCATCGTCAGTAAGGAGGTAAGAGCGGGGGGTAATGCCAAAGGGAATGACCTTGCGCTTCATGGCTCAGGTCTGGCTTAAAGTCAACCGTCAGTTTTCGCGGAATTGGTTGATCTTGATTCGCTTACGGCGCTCGATGCCCTGCAGTGGCTGCGTACGAGTGAAGAGGTCTCTAAGCGCTTCGGCCTAAGTCAGACCACCGTCAGCAGGCAATCGCGGAAATGTCTGGATCTTTTTGGCCTTGACCTCCAGCGCATTGAGGGCGAGTGGAACACCGTTGGCGATGCGACGATCTTGGCGCTGGAGCGCTGCGTTCATCAAGTGGCGAGGTGGCAGGGGCGTAGGCCCCTGCGCCTGGAGGCGACCTATTGGTCAGGCCCCTTGTTGTGTACTCCTGTGCCAGATAATTGGATTCTTGGCCTTGCCAATATTGTTGGAGTGCCGCGTAATTTTCAGCTAGTTAGGGAGAGGATTGTTGATGTCTGCCTTACCAGCTTGCCTGATTGCCCCCTTGCAGGCGACCCCGAGCTGACCTCGATTACCCTGTCGAAGATGCCGGTATTTTTTGTTACTAGGCCTGGTCATCCTTTGATTAATCAAGCCCAGCTGTCTTTTGATGATATTGCCAAATATCCAACCCTTGGTCTGCCGCCAGGCGCCTATCCCAGGGTTGAGGCTTGCTTAAAGAAGCTTGGCTTCTGGAACGATCATGTGCGAATGTTTCGCTATAAGCGCGAAAATTGGGAGGGTAAAATGGAGGCGGAGCTCACTATCGGATATGCCACATCACTCAGCATGGAAGTTTCTGGGGGTGATTTAGTCAGGCTGCCCTTGGAGTTGCCATTTGCCTCCGGGGAGGCGCTTGTGTGCCGCCGAGATTTTATTGATCATCCTCGTTTGCATTCCTTGCAAGCTTTGCTGCTTTCCCGCCTGGCTGGGTTAGCTGAGCGACACGGCGATATCCAGTTGATCGGCAATCACTAGTTTTTGTAATTTTGTGGCTGGTACAATCGCTGGCTCGCTGAGTTGCCGCCGGCTGCGCAAGGAGACCGCAAATGATTAATTATGTAAAAACTGAATAACTACGCATAATTCGTTACCCTCGGCCTGGTGTTTTTGCTTTTTTGCGTTAAGATAATTTCGGCTTGCTGGGGAGCGCGGGGGTGGTTGAGCTTGAATGGCTAGCTGCCTTAGATGGTTTGATCTGGCTGCGCACCGGGCATAAGGTTGAGGCCAGGCTTCAGATCGGCCAGTCCAGTGTGAGTCGCTTGAGTCGCAAGTGCGCCGATGTTTTTGGCCTCTCCCTGGCCAGGCGAGGCTCCGAGTGGCACCTCGATGGTGATACGACACTTCTAAACCTTGAGCGCCGCGTTCACCAGGCGGTGCGGTGGACCCGTGGCGGCCCTTTGCGTCTGGAGGCGCAGCACTGGTCGGGCCCGTTGCTCTGTGAGCCGGCTCCAGCAGGTTGGATTGCCGGGTGTTTTCACTTTCATGAATACGAAAGGCCGCTGCAGCTGCTGAGGGAAGGGGTGATCGACGCTTGGATCACTTCCTATCCCGATGTGCCAGCTGCCACTGACCCAACCATTGCCTGCATTGGCTTGAGCAGGATGCCGATCTGGCTGGTGGTCGATCAATCTCACCCGTTGCTGGAGCTTGGTGAGCAGGTGACGTTTGCTGATGTGGCTGCCTATCCCTGTATGCCCATGCCTGATGGCGCCTTTCCTAAATTTCAGGCTGTTCTGGAAGCCTGTGGCTTGTGGAATGGCGGCAGCCCAGAACTGATTCGGAATCCTTCCTGGTTTGGGCAGGTTAATTCTGAAGATCTCGTTGTTGGTTTCGCCACTCCCCTCTCCTTGCTTCTTAGTGACGATTGCTGCAGGGTGCTGCCCCTAGAGCTGCCATTAGAGGTTGGCGATGCCCTCCTAGTGCCAAGGCAATACGAGCGTGCGCCCCAAACGCTGCAGTTGCTGGCGCAACTTCGTTTGCGTTTGGAGAGCCTCGCCGACGCTGCTCCAGGCTTGGTGGTGTTAGACGGGTTCGAGCACCCAAGTGCTGCCCCAAGCGACCAGCCCTTTAAGGAGCAATGGCTGCCAAGCGCACCCTCAATGCCAAAAACCTCGAAGGCCTAGGCGCGGCCGTCCTCGCCGAATTGCTGATTGAGGTGAGCGCTGGTAGTGCGGTGATGCAGCGCCGTTTGCGGCTGGCGCTAGCTGCGGCCGAGGGTGCCGGCGGAGCGGCCCAGGAGGTGCGCAAGCGCTTGGCAGCCCTGGCCCGCGCCACCACCTATGTCGATTCGCGCAAGCGCAAAGCCTTGGTGGTTGATCTGGAGGCCCAGCACCAGGCCATCGCTGGACCGGTGGCGGCAGTAGATCCGCCGCTGGCTCTGGAGTTGCTGCTGCGTTTTCTCGAGTTGGCAGATGGTGTGCTGGATCGCTGCTCCGACAGCACGGGCACCGTGGTTGGCCTGTTCCAGAGGGCCGTGCTTGACCTCGGGCCGCTGGCCAGCGCGGCCGCCATGCCCGCCGAAGCGCTGGCTGAGCAGCTGCTGGAGCTGGTGTTTGAAAACGGCTACGGACAATTTGACGACTTGATCCCGGCGGTGGCCGATGCCCTTGGCGATCCGGGCTTGCGACTTCTCGAGCAAGGCTGCCGCGACCGGGGTGCCTGCGCTGGTCACCCAGCCCTGCTGCAGATCGCTGAATGCCTGGGTGATGTGGATGGCTATGTGACCCAGTTTGATGCCAAGCAATTGGCCTGGCCCCCTACCGCCGCGGATGTGGCTGGCCATTTGCTGCAGGCGGGCCGCAGCCTGCAGGCCCTGGCCGTGCTGGATGGTGCCGCCAGTGCTGCTGCTACCTGGCATTCCCCCGAGTGGAACGACACCCGCATCGCCGTGCTTGAGGCCCTGGGCCGCAACGACGAGGCCCAGCAGTTGCGTTGGGCTTGTTTTGCCAAAACCCTCTCGGCTTGCCATTTGCGCGACCACCTCAAACGGCTTGCCGCCTTTGAGGACGTGGAGGTGGAGGAGCGGGCCTTTGCGCTGGCAGAGGACCATCCCATGCGGCTGCTGGCCCTCGACTTTCTTGTGCGCTGGCCCGCGGTAGCGCGGGCTGGGCGCCTAGTGCTCACCCATGGGCCCGACTGGGATGGTGAGGCATACGAAATCCTTGCCCCAGCGGCTGAGCGGCTCAGCGCTGATCAGCCGCTAGCCGCCACGGTGCTGCTGCGGGCGATGCTGGTGTTTGCTCTATCGACAGGCCGCACCAAGCGCTACCGGCACGCCGCCGAGCACCTGCGGACCTGTGAGCTTTTGGCCGCCCGTATCGACGCTTGGCAGGGCGTGGAGCGCCACGAGAGCTTCGTGGGTCGCATTCGGGAGACCTTTGGCGGCCGCTGGAGCTTCTGGTCTCTGGTGGAGCGCTGAGGTTCTGGCAGGGTGGTCCCTAATTCACAGGAAAAGCCGTTTCTTTGAATAAGCTGGCTGCGTATTCAAAGTTGCTGGGGGGTAATGCGGCGCGAGGCCACCGGCCACTACGAGGACAGTGCCACCGCCGGGGAAACGGTGCGGGCTTTTGTGCCCGACCCCTGCCGCCAGACCCCCCGGTGTTGCTTGAGGGTCCACTGCAGGCGCTGCATGAGCGGGCGCTGCTGGCCTGCGGCCGCATTGATGGCGTCTCCACCCTGCTGCCCAACCCCGAGCTGTTCCTCTACGCCTACGTGCGCCGCGAGGCCCTGCTCTCCTCCCAGATCGAGGGCACCCAGTCGTCGCTTTCTGATCTGCTGCTGTTCGAGCTGCAGGAAGCACCCGGCGTTCCCTTTGACGATGTGGTGGAGGTCTCCAGCTATGTGGCCGGGCTGGAGTATGGCCTGACCAGGCTGGCGGAGGGGTTCCCGCTCTCCTGTCGCCTGCTGCGCGAGATCCACGGCCGGCTGCTGAGCCTTGGACGCGGCGCCGATCGCCTGCCGGGGGTGTTCCGCCGCAGCCAGAACTGGATCGGTGGCACCCGCCCAGGCAATGCCCGCTTCGTGCCGCCTCCGCCGTGGCTAGTAGAGGACTGCATGGGTTTGCTGGAGCAGTTCATCCATGGCGGCCACCACGGTGAGCACTCTCTGCCAGTGCTGGTACGTGCCGCCCTGGCCCACGTGCAGTTAGAGACGATCCACCCGTTTCTCGATGGCAACGGCCGCCTGGGCCGGCTGCTGATTGTGCTGATGCTGATCGAGGCTGGCCTGCTCCAGCAGCCGCTGCTCTACCTGAGCTTGTTCTTCAAACAGCACCGCCGCCGCTACTACGAGCTGCTCGATGGCGTGCGCCAGCAGGGCGATTGGGAGGCCTGGATCGAGTTCTTTCTGGAGGGTGTGGAGAGCACGGCTTCGGCGGCTGTGGCTACTGCTCAGCGGCTGCTGGCCCTGTTTCATACGGATGAAGCGCGGCTGGAAGCACTGGGCCGATCAGGCCCCAGCGTGCGCTTGGGCTATGCCGCTTTGCGCCGGCGGCCGCTCACCAGCACCAAGCAGCTCAAGGAGCTGAGCGGACTGAGTTTCCCCACCGCCGGCAAGGCCCTCGAGATCCTGGTGGAACTCGGCATCGCCCGGGAAATCACCGGCGGCCAGCGCAATCGTCTGTTCGCCTACGACGCCTACCTGGCGATCCTCAGCGAGGGAACTGAGCCGCTCTGAGCTTTCTGCTCCATCGCATCGGCCAGCCGCGTCCGTGCAGTTGATTTGGAAACGCCCCCTGTTGGATTCGAACCAACGACCGGCTGCTTAGAAGGCAGCTGCTCTATCCGGCTGAGCTAAGGGAGCAGCCGTAGCCATGATCGCTCAGCAGGTGGGTGCCACACAACTGCGGCCCTGGCGCCAAAGTGGCTGTAGTGATCTTTTCTGAAATGCGGCTCGCCCTGCTGTTTTCTGCTGCTGGCCTGCTGGCCCTTGCGGCTCCCTTGGGCGCCCAGGCAGTGACCTTGGATGAGGCCTGCGGCAAATTTGCCGGCAAGCTCAGTGCCGCCCAGGCTGCGGGTGATACCCAAAAAGCCCAGACGATCTATAAGGAGGGTTCGGCGCGCATCGCCTCGAGGTTCAACGGTGCCAGCTGCCCGAACGTCAAACCACCAACCCCCTAAACCTGCTGGCTCTTTCGGCCTACACTGGTCTGCTGCGCAACTCTCGCCCCATGGCTGCCACCCGGCTCACTGACAGCCAGAAGATCGAGATCGTGGCTCGCTATCGCGCTGGTGAAGTAAGCGCCGAGCTGGCAGAGGCCTATGGCTGCAGCACCAACACGGTGAGCCGGGTGGTGAAGGCTGGGCTAGAGCCAGCTGAGTACGAGCAGCTCAAGCAGCAACGCATCCGGCCGCAGAAAGTCTCACAAGAACAAGCACCTCCAGAACTAGCTCCATCAGAGCCTGAACCACCTGCGCTTGAGCTGCCAGAGCCGGCCGGCGACGACGAAGACCATGCGGTGCTGGCAATCGATGACGCCGATGATTTTGGCGATGACGCCAATGACCTCGACTTCGCTGACGACGACCTAGCCGACCAGTTTGTGGCCGTGCCGCTGTTGCTGGTGGATCACGTTGGCGAGCCGGCCCAATGCCAGCCGCTCGCAGATGCGCCCCTTCCAGCCAGCGTTTACATGCTGGTGGATAAAACAGTGGAGCTCCAAGCCAAGCCGCTCAAGGACTTCCCCGAACTTGGCCAGCTACCCGATGGCGAAGAGGAGCGGCAGGCCCTGATGGTGTTTGCTAATCCCCGCCAGGCCAAACGCCACTGCGGCCGCACCCAGCGGGTGATCAAGGTGCCAGACACTCGCATCTTGGAGCGCACGGCGCCCTACTTGATCGCCCAGGGCATCAGCCGGGTGGTGATGGAAGGCAGCCTCTACTCTTTGCCAGGCAGTTAATCGCCCGGCAGTTGCTCGTTGCGGGGGATGAGCAGGGCGGCGCTGCAGCCGCCGCTGAGTACGCCAATTACTAGAGCAATGCCCACCAGAAAACCGGCTGGCAGGGGGGTGCTGCGGGCAAAACCCAGGTTGAGGCTGGGGCGCTGGTCGAGGTTTTGAGCACCCAGGCAGAGGATCGCTAGCAGCAAGCCACCGCCCAGCAGGCTTGATACAAGCAGGCGCAGGCGCACGACCATCAGGGCAACAGGAGAACGCTTTGGCGGCAGTCTGCCCGGTCAGGGCTCCTGGTGCAGCAGGGCGTAGAGATCCCGCTTGCTGTGGCCGGTGCGCTCGGCCAGCAGCTTGGCGGCGGCGTTGCTGCTGTGGCCGGCCAGCTGCAGCTCCTGCAGCTCGGCGCTCAGGGCAGCGCTATCCCAGGCCAGGGGCTCTGGCGGCAGGGCGCCTGCTAACACCAGGGTGCATTCCCCCTGGGGCGGCGTGCGGCGGAAGTGCTCGATGGCTGCGCTCACGCTGGGCCCCACCTGCTCTTCGTGCTTTTTGGTGAGTTCGCGGGCCACTCGCAGGGGCCGATCACCCAGCACCGCCAGCAGATCGTCGAGTAGGTCGAGCAGCCGGTGCGGCGCTTCAAACAGCACCATGGTGCGCTGCTCAGCTTGCAGTTCCTGCAGTCGCTGGCGGCGCTGGTTGGTCTTGGGCGGCAGGAAGCCCTCAAAGCAGAAGCGGCCGCACGGCAGGCCACTGCTCACCAGCGCGGTGGTGACGGCGCTGGGGCCGGGAATGCAAATCACGTTGTGCCCAGCAGTGCGGGCGGCCGCCACCAGCACCTCGCCGGGATCGGAGATGCCCGGCAGCCCGGCGTCACTGATCACGGCCAGGGCTTCGCCGGCGGCGAGGGCGGCGAGCAGTTCGGGGACGCGGGCGGTTTGGTTGTGGGCGTGGAAGCTCACCAGCCGCGGCCCCTGCTCCTTATGGCGTAGCCCGAGCTGATGCAGCAGCAGGCCGCTGCGTCGGGTGTCTTCGCAGGCGATGCGCTGCACGCCGGCGAGCACCTGGCGGGCGCGGGGTGAGAGGTCGGCCAGGTTGCCGATGGGGGTGCCCACCAGGTAGAGCACGCCGGGGGCGGGTTCGGGGGCTTGCACGGCTTGGGGTGGGCTCCTGCAAAATGCTGAACCCTGCCAACCCATGATGCCGGCTGCCCTCCCCCTGCCCTCAGGCATTGCGCTCGAAGGCTTGCTTGTGGAGCTGCGGCGGCTGAGCTGGGGCGCGGCCGACATCCTGCTGGCTTACGGTCGCGGCGAGCAGCCCCCCTATGGCTTTCCGCCGGCGTTGAGCGTGGATGAGGGCGGCGAGGGTCCGGTGAGTGCGGCGGATCTGGCGGTGAACCAGTGGTTGCTGGAGGGCCTGGCCGCAGCTTTCCCAGCGGCTGAGTGGACTGTGCTGAGCGAGGAAACTGCCAAGGAGCAGCTCACTGAAGGCGAGCCCCTGGCGGCGGAGTGGCTGTGGATCCTCGATCCCCTCGATGGCACTAAAGACTTCCTGCAGGGCACGGGCGAATATGCGGTGCATCTGGCCCTGGTGCACGGAGGCGAGCCGGTGCTGGGGGCGGTGCTGCTGCCGGAGCTGGAGGAGCTGTGGCTGGGCGTGATGCCGGGGTTGGCGGGCTCGGCAGGAGAGGCCTGGTGCGAAAGTCGAGCTGGTGTGCGCTCGCCCGTGCGCTTCAGCGGCCGCCGCGCCCTGGGGGAGCTGGTGTTGGTGGCCAGCCGCAACCACCGCGACCAGCGGCTCGAGCAGCTGCTGGAGGCCCTGGCCCTGGGCGACACCAAGGCGATCGGCAGCGTGGGCGGCAAGGTGGCCACGATCCTGCGCGGTGAGACGGATCTCTATATCTCCCTGTCGGGCAAGAGCGCCCCGAAGGATTGGGATATGGCCGCTCCTGAGGCGGTGCTCCGCGCCGCCGGTGGCGCCTTCAGCCATGCCGACGGCCGCGCCCTGGCCTACAACAGCGGCGATGTACGCCAGGCCGGCTGTCTAATCGCCAGCCACGGCCTAGCCCACGCCGAATTGTGCGAAAAAGCGGCGGATGCGATGGCTTTGATTGATCCTGGTTTTGTTGTTTGAGGGCCAGAGGGTGATGGCTGGAGGGGAGTGGTCGCTTTTTACTGGTGGACTTAGCTAGGACTTAGCCAGATACGAAAATGTAGTTGGCCCTCCCCGGTCTTCAGTTTTTAGTTGGCGCTAGGGCGATCCCACTTATGCTCTGATTTCCAACAAAAAAGCCGGCCTTGCAGGGCCGGCTCTAAGTGCTCGAGGCCAAATTTAGAAAGGGCTAGTTAGCAGCCCTCCTTTTCAATCACTCCGGTGCAGGGGCTTCGCTTTGGGGCACACCGCGCAGGGTGAGGTTGATGCGGCCGCGGTTGTCGATTTCGCGTACGCGCACGGTTACCTGATCACCCACGTTCACCACATCTTCCACTTTCTCTACCCGGGCTTCGGAGAGTTGGGAGATGTGAATCATCCCTTCCTTGCCTGGCAGGATCTCCACGAAGGCACCTATTGGGATCACGCGGGTCACGGCACCGCTGAATACCTCGCCTTCGCTGATGCGACGGGTGAGGCCTTCGATGATGCGCTGGGCCTCTTCGGCGGCAGCGCCATCGTGGCTGGCAATCGTGACGATGCCGCCATCTTCGATGTCGATCTTGGTGTTGGTGCGCTCGGTGATGCCCTTGATTGTGCGGCCGCCGGGGCCGATCACGGTGCCGATCAGTTCCGGATCAATGCGGAAGCTGAGCAGGCGTGGGGCGTGCGGCGACATGGTGTCGCGGGGCTTGTCGATCGCCTCGAGCATCTTCTCGAGGATGTGCAGCCTGGCAGGGCGAGCCTGGTTAACGGCTTCAGCCACGGTTTTCATGTCTAGACCCGTGATCTTCATGTCCATCTGCAGGGCGGTGATGCCCTTTTCGGTGCCGGCCACCTTGAAGTCCATATCGCCAAGGAAATCTTCGATGCCTTGGATGTCGGTGAGGATGCGCACCTCCTCGCCCTCCTTGATCAGGCCCATGGCGGCTCCGCTCACTGGTGCCTTAAGGGGCACGCCCGCATCCATCAGGGCGAGGGTGCTGCCGCACACCGAACCCATCGAGGTGGAGCCGTTGGAGCTGAGGCACTCCGACACCACGCGCAGCACGTAGGGGAAGGACTCCTTGTTGGGCAGCACGGGCACAATCGCCCTCTCAGCCAGGGCGCCGTGGCCAATTTCGCGGCGGCCGGGGGAGCGCATCGGCTTGGTTTCGCCGGTGGAGTAGGGGGGGAAGTTGTAGTGGTGGAGGTAGTGCTTCTCGGTGGACGGGTTGAGGTCGTCCATTTCCTGGGAGTCGCTCGGGGTGCCGAGGGTGGCGCAGGAGAGCACCTGGGTGAGGCCGCGCTGGAACAACGCTGAGCCGTGCACCCGCTTAGGCAGTACGCCGGCGGCGGCGCTGATCGGCCGCACTTCATCAAGGTTGCGGCCATCGACACGCTTGCCCTCCTGGAGGATTTGGGAGCGCATCAGCTTTTTGGTGAGGTCCTTGTAGCTGTTGCCCAGGGCCTTGCCGCTGGAAGCGGAGCGGATCGGGTCGTCTTCGGCTAGGGCGGCGATCTTCTCGCTCACATCGGCCTTGATGGCGTCGAGCTTCTCGTCGCGTTCGGTTTTGGTTTGGGAGAACTGCTTGAGCACCTCACCGATGCCACCGGCACATTCCTTTTCAAGGAAGTTGGGCAGGGTTGGGTCGATGACTTGGGGTTCGGGGATCACCTGCTCGATGCCGAGCTCCTTGAGCAGGTTTTGCTGCGCCTTGATCAGTTCGCACACCGCTTCGTAGCCGAAGTCGATCGCTTCGATCACGTCTTGCTCGGGCAGCTGGTTGGCACCGGCTTCCACCATCACCACGCCCTGGGGCGTGCCAGCTACCACCAGATCAAGCTCGCTGCGCTCGATTTCGCGGAAGCTGGGGTTGAGCACGAAGTCGTCGCCCAGCAGGCCCACCCGCACGGTGGCCATGGGGCCATAGAAGGGGATGCCGGCCAGCAGGGTTGCCATCGAGGCGCCGGTGACGGCGAGCACATCGGGTGGCACGCGCTCATCGAGGGAGAGGCAGGTGGCCACGATCTGGATGTCATCGCGCATCCAGCTGGGGAATAGGGGCCGGATCGGCCGATCGATCAGGCGGCAGGTGAGGATCGCCCGCTCAGAGGGACGGCCTTCGCGACGGAAAAAGCTGCCAGGGATGCGCCCAGCGGCGTAGAGACGCTCTTCGTAATCGCAGGTTAGGGGCAGAAAATCGATGCCTGGGCGACCGCCGGAGCGGGTGGCGGTGACCAAAACCGAGGTATCACCACACTCAACCATCACCGAGCCCCCAGCCTGGGGGGCGAAACGACCGGTGGTCAGCCGGATCTCCCGACCATCGAAGGAGATCGACTGAGTTTGTCCTTGCACGTGCGCTTATGTCCTGTTGTTGTCAGGGACCATTCTCGCATTTAGGCCGTTACTACTGGGGCATCCTTCGCTTTTTATCGCGTTTATGGCCTTTCTTGGCCATAAAAAAAGCGCCCGTAGGCGCCTTAGGAATCTTTGGCTGATTACCAGGAAGACTTGACCACTCCTGGCAGCTCACCCTTGTGGGCACGCTCGCGCAGCTGGTTGCGGCACAGACCGAAATCGCGGTAGTAGCCCCGGGGCTTGCCGGTGGCCCAGCAGCGGTTGCGCACGCGGTTGGGAGCGCTGTTGCGGGGCAGCAGCTGGATTTTACGGTGAATTTCCAGACGCTCCATGGGACCTGCAGCGGCGTCGAAAGCTGCCTTGAGGGCAGAGCGCTTGGCGGCAAAACGCTCAACCATCTTTTTGCGCTTGACATCGCGCGCAATCATCGACTTCTTCGCCATGCGGCCTGAACTGCGATCGGATAGGTTCTTTCGATCTTACCTTGCGGCGGTGAGGCTCACCGCCCAAGCAGCTGCTGCACGACCGGTAGCTGGGAGGTGTCCTTGACGATCAGCACCACGCTCAAGCCCACCAGGAAGACAAAGCCCGACTGCATGAAAGCCATCTGAAAGCGCTCGGGCAGGGGCTTACCCCTTAGGCCCTCGAGCAGCAGAAACACGAACTGACCGCCATCGAGCAGGGGGAGCGGCAGGGCATTGAGCACCGCCAGGTTGATTGAGATCAAGGCGGTGAAGATGAACAGGCTGCTGCCGCCCTGCTTGGCCAGCGACGCCCCCATTTCCACAATTTTTACGGGGCCAGATACCTGGCCGGCGGTCTCGCCGAAGTGGGTGGCGAGGGTCACGAACCCTTCCACGGTGCGGCTGGTGAGGGCGGCGAAGTCGTGGTTGGCCTGGCGGAAGGGCTCCAGGGGCGTGCGGGCGGGGCGGAAGGCCTCGGTGCCATTGGGTTGCAGCTGGGCGCCGATGCGGCCAACGCCGCCGAGATCGGCGGGGGTGAGATTTAGGGGCAGGGATTGGCCGTTGCGCTCGGCTTCGAGGCGCAGGGTTTGCTCGGGGGCGGCCTTGATGCGCTCCACCAAGGCGGCAACGGCGCTTTGGCCGCCGCCAAGATCGCTGCCATTGAGGCTCAAGATTCGGTCGCCCGGCTGGAGGCCGGCGGCTGCAGCGGCTAGGCCGGGCTGCACGCCACTCACCAGAACGCCGGGGCTGGCGCTGAAACCGGCGGGTATGCCGAGCACCAGGCCCTGGCCGAGTAGCACCGCATAGGCGAGCACCAAGTTGGCCAACACGCCGGCGGCGATCACCAGGGCCCGCTGGGCTAGGGGCCGGTTGCTGAGCAGGTTGGGGTCGTTTTTGGGGATGGGGCTGTCTTCATCGTCATCGGGAAAGGCCACGAAGCCGCCCAGGGGAATGGCTCTTAGGGCGAATTGCACACCGCGGCGCTGGCGCTCGATCAGCACCGGCCCAAAGCCGATAGAGAAGCTGCTGACTCGGATTCCCTGCAAGGTGGCGGCAAAGAAATGCCCCGCCTCGTGCACCACGATCAGCCCCGCCAGGATCGCCAGTGCTGTGAGAACGCCCATCCAGGCCCCGCTATTTATGCATCCATTGTGCTGGGTTTGCCTGGGGGCAGGGGGGCGGCATGCACGCTTGAGCGCTGAACTAAGTCTTGGCTAAGTCCAGTTGCTGCAGCCGTGTGTTCCCCGCCGAATCCGGGCCGTGGCAGCAGCAGCTCGTCTCTTAAGATCCCGCCTCAGCAGTAGTTGTTTTTACCCATATGACTCGCTTCTTGAGTGCCCTGATCTGCGCCACCTTGCTGCAACTGCCCGCCTCAGCAGAGCCGCAGGCAGTGCAAGAAGCCCAAACCGAGGCGCTGGCCACTGAGGCCCAGAACCCGATCTCGAATTTGGTCAGTGTTCCGTTTCAGTACAACCTCACCCCGGGCATTGGGCCCAATGAAGACCAAACCCAGAGCCTGCTGAATATTCAGCCAGTGGTGCCGTTTTCGCTCAGCCCGGATCTCACTTTGGTGACCCGCACGATTCTGCCGCTGCTGAGCCAGCCGACGGCAACGGGCAATCAAAATGGCATCGGCGATCTAAACCCCAGCTTCTTCTTCGTGCCCAAGGGCAGGGGCGCTTGGACCGTTGGTTTTGGCCCCACGCTTGTATTACCAACGGCTAGCGATAGCAGCCTGGGCCGGGGTAAGTGGTCTGCGGGGCCGGCGGCGGTGGCGGTGTACAGCAAGGGCCCCTGGGTGGCTGGGGCGCTGGTGAACAACGTCTGGTCGTTTGCGGGCAATAGCGATCGCAGCTCGGTGAGTGCTTTCCTGCTGCAGCCCTTCATTAACTTCAACCTGCCCCATGGCTGGTATCTGGTGACCTCGCCGATCATCACCGCCAACTGGCGGGCGACCAGTGGCGACCAGTGGATTCTGCCGGTGGGCGGCGGTGTGGGCCGCTTGTTTCGCATCGGCAAGCAACCGATCAATGCCTCGCTACAGGCTTACGCCAATGTGGTGAAGCCTGATCTTTTTGGTGACGTTACGATCCGGGCCCAGATTCAGTTTTTGTTCCCGAAGTAGGTGAGGCGGCTCCGGCACTGTCCCTAGATACGCGGCCTAGACACGCGCGATTAGCTGAACCCTCAGTCAATCGTGCATGCCTATCTGCCCCGGTCGGCTCGATAAGTATTCCCTGCGCTCGTTATCGAGTACCTGGTATTTCAGCCGGTGCTGAATGTTGATGCGCCGTGAGTAGGCGCCGCTCAGATCGCCAACAAGGGCTTCGTAGGGCGGTGGCCATGCCTTCACGTGATTACCCAGCTCACTCCGCACAGGGCGAACTGGTCGCATAGACTGGTACGCATATACCAGTTAGCCCATGTCGCGCAGTGCCGTCCAGTTTCAGAAAGGCCTCTCGCTGCCTGAGTTCCAAC
>NZ_JAGQAY010000033.1:0-25408 GCF_024345355.1 Cyanobium sp. WKJ7-Wakatipu | reverse complement strand
CTTTGCAACTCTTTGTTGTTCGTCCCAGAAACCTCGCTGGCCCATGGAAAGCATGTAATCTTGAAGCCTTAGTATAATTCAAATTCGGTCGCTATCAAGCGGTCTTGCGATTTTTCGAGGTGCCCTAAAGAAGTCGTATTCAAAGCCCTTTTGCGTCGCAGGGTGCTTGAGTCTGGGATGATGAACAAACTCATTATATATCATCCAAGGCTTGATTGCAGCTTCTAGGTCTGTACTCGAAGGAAAGGGGTTTTTGGAGCGGGCAGCATCTTTCCTGAAAACGGCTGTGCCGACAATTCCTCTGACGAGATCGTCGATCTCGGAGGCAATTTGGTTATTTACAAGTCCAAACAACTGCATAGTCATTTGAATGCTGATACGGAAAACGCAACTCTATTCACGATTTTCGCGCACCTCCAGGCTCCTGTCGAGGTGTGCTCTGGCCGCAAACGCAGCTAGGGGATCTGGTTCGATCTGCCGCAGCTTGCCAGCCTGGGCGACTGAGCGATGGCTCGGCGCTACGGCATCACCAACATGGAAGAAGCCTACGGTTATCTGGTGCGCCCGTTGTCGCGACAACGGCTGGAGGCTGTGCCCAACTCGATTGATGGCAGCTCACCCAGCCCGGCTAGAGCCCCCACCGCGAGGCGCGCCGGGCATCCCCGGTTTGCTGACGCGGCCGGTGTTTGGCTTGGCGGTCTTGCGAGGATCAGTCACAACTGGATCGAGAACTCTCTGCGCTTCAACAACTCGTTTGACCCGCTGGGCGCGAGTCAGTAAGCGGCGCAATTCGTCCTGATCAGTCCCAGGTGTGCGCATCCGTTGTTCGACCTGTTGCTTCAGGCTCACCAGCCGAGATGTCGCCCGCTCGAAAGGCGACTGCGTTCCACCCGCCAATTGCTTGAGTCGCCAAGGGATGGACGCCATGGGACGACATTCAAGTTGAAGCATTCAATCTATCTGACTTCTGTAACTTGAGCTACTGCGAACTGCCTTGTCCGGCAATATTCAATACCCCTGCTTCCCCGCAATCCCCCTGCCGCCGAGGGATCAGATGCCAGTGGGCATGAAAAACGGTCTGGCCGACGGCCACGCTTGAATTCAGCCCCACTGCAGCGTTCCACTCTGGCTGGTGCAACGCAAACCCATCGGCTACATGCCGTCGTGGGATCACCAGGCTGTGGCCCGGCGTCACCGGGGAGGCAAGCATCGCCGGCTACGCCACCTAGGGCGCCTCCATACAAGTCTGATGGGCAGGCACAAAGAAACCAAGTGACTGAGCATCCAGGCTTAACCCGTTTCTGCACGGCCCAGAACGCCGGCAACCCCAGCGCTATCGAGCAAGCCCTGGCCGAACTCCGCACTGGCTGCAAGCGCAGCCACTGGATCTGGTTCGTGTTGCCGCAGCTGGCTGGGCTTGGGTACTCCGAGATGGCCCAGCGCTACGGCATCGCAGGCCTAGATGAAGCACGCTCCTACCTGGCGGAGCCGTTGCTTTGGCAGCGGCTTGTGGCGGTGATCAGCGTGATCGACGACCAGCTCAACCAGCCCGGCCAGACCCTGGAGCTCTTGATGGGCAGCGAGCTGGATGCCGCCAAGACGGTGAGCAGCCTCACCCTCTTTGAAGCCGCCGGGCTGGTGAGCGCAGCTGCGCTGCTGGATCGGATCGGGCGGCGTTGTGCGCGCACGCTGGAGATGCTGGAGTAGGCGGCATCTGTGCGTCAGTTGTACTAACGTTAGAAAGTGGTCGTTTCGGAGGGTTTTCACCATGGCTGCCATCGGAACGTCGCCCCCTGGGCGCTCAGCTCGGCTCGGCTTGCGCGCCACGCCGGATCAGGAGGCCGTGCTGCGCCGTGCCGCCGAAGTGAGCCACAAATCGCTCACCGACTTCATCCTCGACACTGCCTGCCTCGCTGCCGAGCAAACACTCCTAGATCAGCGCCTGTTCATGGTCTCTGGCTCCCAAGCCCAGGCTCTGATGGATCTGCTGGAGAGTCCTGAACAGGTCAATCAAGGTCTGCAAGATCTGTTCACTCGGCAGGCACCTTGGGATGCGCCGTGACTTGGCGGGCGCCCCAGCCGCTTGCCGTTCAGCACCGGCTGGATTGCTTTGATTGCGGCCAGCCCACCCTTAACAACTGGTTGCTGCACCATGCCCGCCAAGCGCAGGGCAGTGGCTCGGCCAGAACTTTCGTCGTCGCCGACCAGGATGATCGCGTCGTCGGGTATTTCAGCCTCTCCGTGGGCCAGGTCGACACAGCGGAGGCACCAGAGGCCTGCGGCAGGGCATGGGTCGATTCCCGCTGCCTGTGGTCATCCTGGCAAGGCTTGCAGTATCACGCGAGTACCAAGGCCTTGGCATCGGTGTCGGCATGCTGCAGGACGCGATCCGGCGGACGTTGCTGATCGCCGAGCAGGCCGGAATTCGAGCGATCTTGACCCATCCGCTCAACGAAGACGCGGCCGGCTTCTACTTACGGTTCGGATTCATCCCATCGCCACTGCGCCAGCAGCAACTGCTTCTGTTGCTTAAGGATGCAAGGAAGATCCTTGTTGCCGCGTCTCAGCGGGTGCATTAAGGGCATGACCTCCACAGTGCAAGTGTCGGCCTTAAGGATGAACTAATGACTGCTGGTATCCGCGCGCTGATCCCTGACGCAGAGGTGCGCCTGTTCGGCTCAACAGCTCGAGGAGAGGCACGTGCTGATTCAGATGTCGACCTGCTGGTCACGGCTCCAGATGACTGGCTTGCAGGGCAAGACCGCTTTGCCTTGCTAGCCGAACTCTGGGGAGCAGTGGCCCAACCTGACCTGTCGGTCGATCTGCTGCTCCACTCCAGCGGAGAAGCCGAACGTCGCATGCGGGAGCCTGGATCCCTGGTGCATGAGGCCATCATTCAGGGCGTGCTGCTCAGTGATTTCTCCTGAAGTCGCGCGGGGTGTGGGTATATCCGAGCTTCTACCGCTACGACGATGCACCCAAGCAGAGGCACTGATTGAGTAGGTGGATGCCCAGTTCGGGTGATTCGTTGCTCAGCCGTTGTGCCAAAGGCAAGGTCGGCAGGTCATTAACCACAGGCCGTGCGGGCAGGAACGGGTGGCTGGGGCCTTTCATCCATGGGCTGTCCGCAGCAGAGTGGCCAGACGAAACCCCGCCACCATGCACACGTTTTCAGCGGTGATTGAGCGCTGCCCTGAGACCGGGCTCCTGGTGGGCTATGTCCCCGGCTTTCCGGGGTCTCACAGCCAGGGTGAAGGTCTTGATGAGCTGCAGGCCAATCTTGAGCAGGTGATTTCCATGCTCCTGGAGGATGGCGATCCGACTCTGGAAAGTGATTTCGTAGGTCTGCAGCAAATCTCCGTTTCGTCTTGAACGATGGGGTCAACGCTTGTTCTCAAGCCATCGGAGGTAGCAGACATCCTCAAGAAGCTGGGGTTTGAGGTGATTCGCCAGCGCGGCTTCCACCAGCAGTTCCGTGATGCCAAAGGACGCTGCACGACGGTCCCGGCGCATAAAGGGCGCGACATTGCACCGCCGCTGCTACGCCAATTCGCCAAAGACATCGGCATGTCGATAGAGGAGCTCCTCAGCTACCGCTGAAAGCCTCCTCGACATCGAGACCGGGGTCGCCACCAGGCCGTCAAACACCCACCTGAATCCCTCGTCCAGTCCTCGCGCTGCGTCAAGGATCGGGCCATGCGCCCCGTGGGGGCGTCCTTGTCACCTCCCTGCGGCTGGCAGTTGGGGGTGGGGTTCTCTGCCGTCCCCAGATGGCTGCCCCGCTTTCCCGCTCTGCTCTCCGTGCCCGCGATGCCCTTGTGCTGGAGCACCTCTCCCTGGCTGATGCCGTTGCTTCATCTGTAGCCCGCCGCTTCTTCCCTTTGGTTGAGCGGGAGGATCTAATCCAGGTAGCCAGAGAAGCCCTGCTTCGTTCAGTGCTGCGCTGCAAAGCAGGTGAGCCGGCAGAGCCCTATCTGCGCCGCTGCATCTCAGGTGCCCTGCAGCATCACTTGCGCGATCGGGTGCGGCTGGTGCGCATTCCACGCCGGCTGCATGAGCAGGGTCAGTGCCCTTTGGGTCACATCAGCCTTGATGGCCACGCCGCTGGCGAGCCGTGCCTGCTCGATCAGCTGGCGGCCCCAGAGCAAGAAGCAGCCGGGCCCGCTGATGATCTGGCGCTGGAGCAGCTAGTAGATCAGCTGCCTGCAGCTCAAGCCACGGCCCTGAGGCTCACCATCCTTGAGGGCCTCTCACTCCGGCAGGCGGCAGAGCAGCTGCAAATCAGCGCCATGTCGGTGTCGCACCGTGAGGTGCGCCTAGCGGCGCAGCGGGCCCAGAAGAAGGCGCTTGAGGCTCTGCGGCAGCAGCTGGTGGGGGCGGGCTGAGGCCCTATCGATCTATGCTGCCAGGGCCGTTCACTGCAGCAGCCCTGGCAGGCGGCGGATCGGCCGCACCTGCGGCTTGAGCGGAGGTGGGATCTGCAGTTGCTGGTCGACCCAGTGGGCAGCAAGGGCCGCCAGCAGGCTGTTGCGGTCGCCGTGGATGCGGAGCATGGCGTTAGCTGAAAGTGCTGCCCGCCAGCCTGATCGGACCGGCCCGCTCCGCCAGCGCAGAAGGCGACAGTGCCGCGCAACCAATGGCACAACCACGGCGATCAAAAGCACCGGCGCAAGCACCGGGAATGCATTTCAGTCCGCGCTGCTGCCTAGCAGCTCGAGATCAGCGCCATGCCGGTGTCGCACCGTGAGGTGCGCCTAGCGGCGCAGCGGGCCCAGAAGAAGGCCATTGCCGCTCTGCGCCAGCAACCATGGCAATGCAGTTGCATTACCATTGGTGCAATGCTCTTGCCGTGCCCCATGGCTGTTTTCCCCGCCTCTTCTCCGGCTGCCACCGCTGGGGAATCACTGATTGAGGAGGTGGAATCAGCTCTCACCGACCGCTACCAGACCACCGTGCCGCAGCCGGTGCGGCGGGCCCTGGGGCTGCGCAAGCGTGACCGAATCCGCTATGCCTTCCGTGCCAATGGCGAGGTGGTCCTGCAGCGCGCCTGCCCTGAGCCTGTAGAAGACGATCCGGCGCTGGCCCCTTTCCTGGCGCTGCTGCAGGAGGACATCGCCGCCCATCCCGAGCGTCTCTTACCCATCACGGCGAATCTGGCGGGCCGCTTGCAGGAGCTGGTGGGCGGGATTGAGGTGAATCTCGATGCACCGCTGCCAGGCGACGATGACTGCGCTGGCGACCTGGCCACAGACGTCACCGTTTGATGGCGGGCCAGACGAATACAGATGCACTCGTGATCAACGGCTGGCGGGTGTATGCGCACCCTCTGTTCCTCGATCAACTGGAGGCACTGATCACGGAAGTGGAGGCCCTCCGCCGCAAGGATTACCAGGGGTATGGAAGCAAGGCCGCCAGCAAGCACCTAGCGGCGATCTCCAGGTTGATGCTCCACGACATCCCCCAGGACCCCAGCCGCAAGGAGTTTCAGCAGGGATCAACCCTGGGCAACGAGTATCGGCACTGGCGCAGGGCGAAATTCTTCCAGCAATACCGTCTGTTCTTTCGCTTTCACAGCCACTCGAAGGTGATCGTGCTCGGTTGGGTTAACGACCAGCTGAGCAAGCGCGCCTACGGCAGCAAGAGCGATGCCTATCGAATGTTCCAGGCCATGTTGACCAGAGGTCAACCTCCAGATGACTGGGAGGAGCTCCTTGTAGAAGCCATGCAAGGGAATGACCGGATACAGCAGATCACTGAACACCTGTCTTGACCCAAACCGAAGGCTTGGCTCGCTGCGAATGGCCCCAAAATCAGACCCGATGAAGGTGGCCGATCCAGCCTTAACACCAGGCCTCTTCCTCAGGGCAACCGATTTTTCTCCAGCAGAGCAGCTGCAAATCTGCGCCATGTCGGTGTCGCACCGTGAGGTGCGCCTAGCGGCGCAGCGGGCCCAGAAGAAAGCTCTTGAGGCTCTGCGCCAGCAGCTGAGCTGAGCTTTGTCATTCGCAGGAGGGTTGCGTGGCTAAGTGCTTGCAGCCCCGATGCTGGCTGCAGTTACCCGGCTCCCCACCATGGTCCGCATCATTATTCAGTGGCAAGACCAATTTGGCCATTGGCAGCGCTTCCAGGAAAAGCACAACCAGGCCGATGCCTACCGCACTGCTCAGGCCCGCGCCCGCAGCACGGGCAAGCGCCACCGCCTCGTCGATGAAGCTGGGCGACTGCTTGATCTGTTGGAGCCTTGAGTCATGGCAGTTCCAGTCAAAAAAAGCATTGCGATTGCCCTGGCAGCCGCAGGGTTAGTAGCTAGTGGTGTTGGTGCCTGGTCATGGACCCAGAGACCGCCAGTGGAGGTGCGAGCCCTTGAGACCGTGTTGCGGCGTCTAAGCCGCGGCAACGACCTAGGCAGTCAGCCGATCGCTTTCATGGTGGCTAGCGGTAGCTACACCGCCCAACTGGCCGAGCAACGGGGGCTCTGCAAGCCTGATCAGTGTCAGATGTTTGCCCAACTCAACCCCTATCAGCGCTATGGCAATGGTTGGGACGAACTGATGCGCCAGGGTTATTCCCTTGGCGATATTCAGGGTTGGGCGGCGTCCAGCGGCACCGTAGTAATACCCCGTGCCACCTTCCGCGCCTACGGCCCCCACAGCGGTTATTTGGCATGCACGGTGGCTCACGAGATCGCGCATATCAGGCGCGATCACATCTTTGAGCAGAGCTATCACGTCAATCACAACCTCAAAGGGCAGCCAGAGGAGCAAAAGAATCTTGGAGAACTGAAACGCTCTCGTGAATTCGAGCTGGAAGCTGACCGTGATGCCGCCACCATGCTCAGCCGCGCTGGTTACCCCGGCCGTGTCTGCCAGCAAGGGCTTGAGTTCATGCACCGCTCAATCGGTGATGGCTCGATTACCGAGCCCGAGTCAACCCATCCCGGCTATGAGGAGCGTCTTAAGGCCATGCGCGCTCACTACGACGCCATGGAGAAGCAACCAGCCAAGACGCAAGCAAATACTCGCGCCAATTATAGCTACGACCGTTCTGACAACCTGCTCACCTTGACGCCGCAGCAACGCTGAGCAGGTTGCCAACCCCAGGGTTGGTTTGAGAAGCATGTCTTCCACTGCATGCCTCTCTCCTGAAGCTCTGGCCGCTAGTAGCAGCGGCCCGAGTTCAGGGTTCGCAGAGCTGGACGGCTAGCCGCAGCACCTGCTGCTCGGGGCGGCAGGCGAGCCAGCCGTTGGGGCATTGCAGCAGCCGATAGGGCAGGGTCACAGCTGCTTCCTCCGCTGGGGGCTTCTGCAGTGCCACCGCATCGAGCAGCTCCTGTTGCAGCAGCGGCTGCCAGTGCTGCCACTGCCGGCGCCCGAGCGTCACCCACTCCACGCCGCACTGGCCCTTCAGGCCCATGGTTGTTGCATCGGCGCCTCCAATGCGCAGCACACCCCAAGCCAGCCGGTGGCTGTTGATCCCTTGCCGCAGCAACTGCAGCCAGGGGGTATGGCCGTAGCGCTTGCCGATCGGATCGCCGGGAAGGCGCTGCAGCTCCAGATCGGCTGCTAAGGCTCGGTAGCGGCGGCTTACGCTCGGCTGCGACATCCCGATCTGCGCAGCGCTGGCGGTGGTGCTGCCGGTGAGCTCCAGAAAATCCACCAGCTGCAAATCGCGCAGCATGGTGGGGACGCGATAGGGCTTGTGAGGCAGGCTGGTCACCGGTCGATATGCGCTTGATCCCGTCAGTCTTTGGCGGCGGCACCTACATCAGAGCCCAGATCCTGCGAACGACGGCAGCGTGCTTCGCAGGAGGATGTGGCAATAGGACTAAAGCCGATGCACGATGGATCGATGAGCACCAGCCCCCTGCGCTGCCACCTGCTGATCGGTCCGCCTGGCAGTGGCAAAACCACTCTTGCGAACCAGTTGGCGCCCATGCTCCAGGGGGCCGATGGCGGCCCCTGCCTGGTGCTCTCCACCGATGTGATCCGCGCGGAGCTGTTTGGCGATGCTGCCGTCCAGGGCCCCTGGGATGAGATCCGCACCGTGCTGCTGCAGCGTCTGCAGAGCGCGGTGGCGGCCGGTCGGCCGGTGATCATCGATGCCACCCACGCCCGCCGGCCCTGGCGGCTGATGTACACCCAGGGGTTGCAGCTGCCCCAGCCGGTGGAGTGGATTGGCTGGTGGCTAACCACAACTCGGGAGCAATGCAAGGCCTGGGCGCTGCGGCGTGATCGACCCGTGCCCGAGTCGGTGATCGAGGAGTTCCACGCCAGCCTCGACAACCGCTTCTTTCGGCCGGATCGGGCCGAGGGCTTTGCAACGATCGTGACCCTCAACCCCGGAGCTGGAGAAGGCAGCGATGACGATCTACGCGGCCGCTTGGTAGCCCTGGATGGCCGCATCCGCAATGCCCTCAACCGCCAACGTGCCGTTACCCCCCAGCTGCACCGCTATTCACGCCTGCTGGATCTGGAGCGGCTGTTGTTTCTGCTCCGCCTGCTCACCAGCTTCAACGGCCTAGACGACAGCGATCCCGGCACGGCGGCCGAGCTGCTCAAGATCTGCAATCCACCGCCCCAGGGCGATGTGGCCGAGCGCGCCGCTGCCTATCTCGGCAGCTGGAACGAGGTACACGGCGGCAACAGCGAGTGCTACGCCGATGCCACTGCCATCCGCGCCGACCTGGCCTGGCTGGAGGCCAATGGTTTCACGGGCCTCGACTGGCAGAGCGACCAGCCGATCGAGGCCGGCAGCGGCGGCCCCCCGGAGGGGAGCAGCGTCAACGGCGGCCAGCCCGCTCTGGCGAGCCAGGAGGTGTTCCGGCGGGTATTCACCCTGCTGCGCCATGTGCTCAAGTATCCCTTCGATGCCCCAGAAGCGTCATCAGATCGGGAGCAATCGGAGCCGGAGCCATCCGCTCCTCCTTCCCCCCGGCCAAAGCGGGCCAAGCGGGCAAGCACGGAATTCGGCCCCTTCTACCGCCATCTGATCGACAACCTCCAGGAGATCGAGGGGAGCTACCGCCCCGACCAGGAAGCGGCTCTCCGCTACGACATCGAGCACGTTCTCACCCCCTACGGCTTCCTGCCCACCGTGAAGGGCAAGGGTCGCCCCCACAGTCGCCGCCAGGGTTACGCGATCGGCACGGCGCTGCTGTCGGCCGACCAATTGCTGCAGGTGCACGCCCAGCTCAAGGCTTCTCATGATCGCCTTAGTGATCAATCGCAGAAGCCCCTGCTGCTCACCCTTGAGGAGCGGCTCCAACGCGCTGGCATCCTCGGCGCTGATGGCAACCCCGACCGGCTACGCCAGCCCCGGCGGGCCCTGGCCCACCGCTCCTACACGGAAGAAAAGCCTGGCACCCTCTCCAGCCTGGAGCTCTCTCCCCGGGTGGAGCGGGCGATCCGCGACCGCCGCCGGGTGTGGTTGCGCCATACCCCTGACGTGGTGGATCAAGAGCAGCGCAAACGAGGCGATGACGGCAGCTTTCGTGCCTGGCCCTTGCAGCTGATTTTCCACAACATCAGCTGGTATCTGGCCTTTGAAACCTCCCCGATCGGCCGCAGCGACGGCCTCGGCCTGATCCGCGTGCTGCGCCTCGATCGTCTTGTTCTGACAAAAGAGGATGGCAATGTCCGCCGCAGCAGCGAGCAGGAGCACGCCCATGCCCTCGAGCGACTGGAGCGACTGATGGACGTCTGCGGTGGTGTCTATTTCGGCGAGTCCATCGAGGATCAACTGGCCGTGATGGGGCCTTTGCTGTGCCGCAGTGTTAAGCCGCCCTACCAGGTGCTGCGGTTTTCCTGCACTCCCTGGGTGTTCATTCTGATCAAGGAAACACCACGGCGCTATCCGCTGGAGCACATCGCCTTCTCCAGAGCAATCCAGGGCGATGACAGCAAGGATCCGAATACAAGATGTATTCTCACGCCCAATCCTGCCGGTGATAGCCATCCCTATCCCGTGGAATTCCGCCTGCCCGATTGGACCATTGAGCACGACTGGGACCTGCACAACTGGCTGTTCCGCTGGGGCGCTGGCATCCGCATCGAGCAACCCATCGCACTGCGGCAGAAACAGCTGCAGCAGGCCCAGGAGGTAGTGGATCTGTATGGGCAGATGCCCTGATCCACCGCCATCCACGCTCCTGCCTTAGAAGCAGTATTTGTTGAGCACGTAGAGCACCTCGTTTGGCTTGTCCTCCATCCAGAAGGCCTCTCGCTCAAGTGCTTTGTTATTGCGGTATACCCGATCAAACATTTTGAGATCTTGCTCACGTGAGACGGTGAGCACTAGGGCAGAAGAGTTGATGCCAAAAGCGCGCATCCCCCGGAAGCCTGTCTTACAGGCCTGGGCTACATGAACAGATTCATGCAGAAGCGTTTCATTGATATGGCGCTCCGCATCTCCAAAAGCAATAATCCGCGCTGTGCAGATCGACAACTCACGTCTACGCGTATCGATGTAGCCAAACTAAGTTGTTTTCTTGCAAATCGAGCTGTTTTCAATGATTCTTATCTTCTGCTGCACAAGCTGACGAATCTCCATCGCAACAGGGGTCAGATAGGCGACATAGTCCATAGTGTTGGTTGAGCTAGACTGGATCAGACCATCACAACCGAAACAGTCGGAATGCGTGGTGAGCAACGTGCGAACGACGCTCAATTAAGTGTTGGATCGAGCAGCCCACGGAGCTTCAAATCAGCAGCCCCTCGTAAACAAACGCTCCGGCCAGCCGCTCGCAGTCCTGTTCGCTCACTCCCGCCTGCCGGTAACAGCGCTGAGCTGTGTCAGGCGTGCGCTCTGGGGGCAAAGCAGAGGCCGTCACCACGTTTCCAGTGCTGAGAGCAATGTCACCTCATGGCTCCTTCGCTCCAATTCGGACGGCACTTTATTCCAATTTGGACGGGGTCTAATTCCAATTTGGGCGCTAGCCTGCTCCAGTCTGGTCGGTGGTGACCACGTGGCGATGGGCTTAGTAGAACGGCGGTTGGCCCCGCTCATTCAGGAAGCGCTGGCGGACACGCCCGTGGTGCTGCTGAACGGCCCCCGGCAGGCAGGCAAAAGCACCTTGGCCGCCACGTATGGCGATCGAGGGTTCCGGATGCTGAGCCTCGATGATGCGGCCACCCTGGCCTCTGCCCGCGAGGATCCCACCGGGCTGGTGCGCAGCCTGGATCGGGCTGTGATCGATGAGGTGCAGCGGGCTCCCGAGCTTCTACTGGCAATCAAGCAGTCGGTTGACAACGACCGCAGGCCGGGCCGATTTCTGCTCACCGGTTCCGCCGATCTCCGCCTGTTGCCGTCGGTGGCCGACTCCCTGGCCGGACGCATGGAAGTGCTGACGCTGTTGCCGCTGGCGGGTTGCGAGTTGGACGGTGCTGCAGGCCAATGGCTGGAGTGTGTCTTCTCTGGAGACATCCCAATGCTTCCCAGCGGAAACCGAGCCATCGAAACTGGGGAGGCGCTGGTGGAGCGGGTGCTGCGTGGCGGCTACCCCGAGGCCGTCGCCCGCAGCACAGTTCGCCGGCGTGAAGCCTGGCTGCGTCAGTACGCCGCCGCCCTGCTCAGCCGTGATGTGCGCGACATCGCCAGCATTGAGAAGCTGGAGCAGATGCCACGGCTGCTGCGGGCGTTGGCGCAGATGGCTGGTCAACTCACCAATTTGAATCCGCTTGCCGGACAACTGCTGCTGGATCACAAGACTGCCGCCAAATATGTAGGTGTGCTTGAGCAGTTGTTCCTGATCAGGCGGATCCAGCCTTGGGGCAGCAACCGCCTAGCGCGGATCGTGAAATCGCCCAAGCTTCATTTTCTGGATTCAGGCCTGCTATCCCATTTGAGGGGAGCAGACGCCGTTGCTCTCAAGCGAGATCGCACCGCCTTTGGCCCTCTGCTGGAGTGTTATGTGGTGAGCGAACTGCTCAAGCTGGCCAGCTGGAGTGAGCGCGATCTGCAGGTACTCAGCTACCGCGACAAGGATCAGCGCGAGGTCGACGTGGTGATCGAAAATGCTGCAGGCCAGTTGATCGGCGTGGAGATTAAGGCCAAGGCCTCGGTGCAACCACGCGATTTCGCTGGCTTGCACAAGTTGGCCGAGCTCTCGGGTGATCAGTTCATTGCTGGCTTGGTTCTTTACGATGGCAATGAAACATTGCCGATGGGGCATGGGCTTTGGGCGGTGCCACTGGCCACCCTGTGGCGGCTCTAGCAACCCTTTAGTTTCTGTTCAGCAGCCCGAGATCGCCGCATCCAACCCATTGATCACCGCCTGCAGAAACGGCAGATCCAGGGTCTCGATCGTGTCGGATGGTTGGTGGTAATGCGGATTGCGCATGAATGAGGTGTCGGTCACCATCACGGCGTTGTAGCCCTCATCCCAGAAGGGGCTGTGGTCGCTGAGGCGTACATCCGGCAGCTGACGACCCTTGAACGGCACCGGCAGCACCTTCGTTTTCACATGGGCCCCCATGCCGCCGCTGAGGCCGGGCAGCAAGGCGGCCGCACCGGTGTTGGCCACTAGAGCAATGAAATCTCCGCGGCTGCCATACACGGCTTTCATTGCTTCATGCGGATAGTTCTGCACCTCAGCCGTATAGCCGAGCATCTCCAGGCTGAGCATCAGGTGCAGGCGCTGGCCGCTGCTCTTGAGCTCACGGGCCAGGGCGGCGCTCCCCACCATGCCCCACTCCTCCTGGTCAAACGCCACCAGCCAAACGGGGCGCTTAGGTGGAGTTTGTGCCCAGCGACGGGCCAACTCCAGCAGGGCCGCCACGCCACTGGCGTTGTCGTCGGCGCCGGGTGAACCGAGTGGTCCGTCGTAGTGAGCAGCCACCAGCACCGGCGCCAGCTCCGGCCGCTGGCCCGGTAGCCGCAGGATCAGGTTCACGCCAGCATCCGCCCCCTCCCCGAAGTGGTGCTGTTCCACCGGGCCATGGACCTGCAGCTCCTCCAGCACAAAGCTGCGCACGCTCATCAGCCCCAGCTCATCCCAACGGGCATGGCGGGGGCGGACTAGCTGCTGGAGATCAGCGAGTAGCCGCTGCTGTGCCAGCTCAGCTGCGGCAGAGCTGGTCTCGTCTGGTGGGGAGAGTGGCATCGTTCAGCAATCGGTCCGATCACTGAGTTTCCTGGATTTGTCCCATGTCGATGGTGCTCCAATGCGAACGACGACGGCACTGTTTGGCGTGGTGGCACGATGGCAATGGCAATGGCAATGGCAATGGCAATGGCAATGGCAATGGCCAGGCCTGTGAAAGCTTGCGCTAACTTCCTTTCGTCTGGCGCTGGTTAGGGGCGGCTGGGGTGGTCGCCGCATTGCGCTGCTCCGCGATCATTGCCGAATCCACAGCCCTCACCTCCAAGGGCAGCTCGCCAATTGCGCGTGAAGCCAGAATCTTGGCCTCAAGACCTGCATCTTGAAGGTTTTTGAGTACGGCCGAATGGGCAGTGCACCATTGCTGCTCCACTTCCACATCCCGCTGCTTTTGTTGCTCCGTGGGGTCTGCCGCCGGATCGCCAAAGCGCACCACTTGGGTTCGCACCCGGCCACTTACGTCCTGCAGCTCCACTCCGTAATCACGGCTTCCGGGTTTCTGCAACATCAGCTGGCCGCCTTCTGCCCAGGCTGTTGCCATGCCTTCCCGCACGTCGTAACCCAGCTCTCGCAGGGATCCCAACACCAGCGAACGGATCTGTTCGCCGTCTTGGCGCTGGGCCTCGGCATCGCACCAATTGCGTACCGCAGCTCCAACCTCCGTGATCACTGCTTTTGGCTGAGCTTTCAAGTTGTGGAGCTGCTCGATCAACGCTGGTGGAGCCGCTGGATAGATAGCCAGTTCCGCTTCCAGTTCAGACAGACTGGCCTGGCGTATTTGTTCAACACGGTCAGCACTGAGGGCCGCATCGATCTCCAGGGCCAGCGAATCTGTGAGAAGCCGGCGCTGGGATCCATCGACCACCAAGACCAAGTCCTCCAAGCGCTGGGCGAACCCTGCAATTTGGCTGGATTCCCCCAGTAGTTCCAGTTGCACGAGCAATCGCCCGACCCGCTCGCCAGCGGTGTCGATTATTGGCCCAGCGTCAATCTTTTCAGGCTTGATGCTCCCCACCAGCTCTGTGGTGGCTGCAGCAAGGGCCCCATCGCGCTCTTCCACTGCGGCAGCGGTGAGCCTGTCCAGGGCAGCTTCGAGGGCAACAGAAGTGGCTTGGGCCAGGAGTTCATCGCGCTCAGCGCCCAGCCCCGCCCGCTCCAACCGGCTGGCCGCATCAGCGATGGCCAGCTGCAGGGAGCGCTGGCCCTGGCGGGAATCAGCCAACTGGCGGGTGAGCTGCTCCTTGAGTTCCTGGGTCTCCTGCTCAATGAACCGCAGTTGAGCCTCACTGAGCTGCAGCAGTTGCTCGAGGTCGGTGTCATCGGGCCAGCTTTGGAAGCGCTGCTCGATTTGCTGCACCGCGGCCTCGATCGTCTTCACGGTCTGGCCATCGGCCTGGTCGGCCAGTTCGTTAATGGCGACCTGCAACCGCTGGCGGGAGAGCTCCCACTGCTTGTGTTGGTAGGCAATGCGCTCGCGCAGCAGCCTCAGCTGACGTTCACGCTGGGCCTGGAGGACACGGATATCGACAATCTTGGGGCCGCTCATGGTTTGAAAAGGAGGTAGTGGTCGGAAGGTTTGGCTAAAGGGATAGGAACAACGAACCGGCGATTAGAGCGGAGCTGGCAGGGATTCTGCTTGCAGTTGTTCTGTCGGCAGTGCTTGCTGAAGGGCTCGCTGCAGGCGCCTTTTCTCGCTGTTGGTGTCGGCCAACCAGAGCCGCGACCAGATGCGGTGGGTATGGGGCACGCAGCGTTTCAGCACCGCCGGCCGCCAGATCTCTCGGTCGCGGGCTTGCCTTAAATCGTGGTGCCGCGGGGCATCGCACTCGATACCAAGGGCAAACAGCCCCGTGGCGGGATCCCTAATGGCCAGATCAAAGCCAAAGGCATCCTGCGCCGGTGCCCGTTCCACCGCATATCCCAGCCCCTCCAGGTGCTCGGCCACCATTGCCACGAAGCCGCTGCCGCTGCCTTGGGCTGCCCCAATGCTCGTGCCATGGCGAGGCCCATCGTTAATGCGCTCGAGCCAGCGCTCCGCATCCTCCAGTCGGCCATCGGAGATGGCGGCGGCATAGATCAAATACGACTGGAGAAAGTCGCGGGCCGTTTCTGGTGGTCTGCGGCTCCTCGGGAGGTCACTGATCTCCTCAATCGGCATTGAGTTGAAGATCACCACCTTGTCGCGGGCCCTGGAGGTGGCGACGTTGAGCCGCCGTTCCCCTCCCTGTTGCCCCAACGCCCCAAAGACACGATTGAAACGTCCTTGGCGATCCCGGCCAAAGGTGGTCGAAAACAGGATCCAATCCCGCTCATCCCCCTGCACGTTTTCCAGGTTTTTGACGAAGAAGCCGCAGTCTTCTCCGTTGTGCCGCCGTGCCCGTTCAAGAACCAGAGACTTGAAGAAGGCCTGGTCTTGATCGGCCCTCTCCTCCAGTAAGTCTTCGATCAGATCGGCTTGGTTTTTGTTGAAACTCACGACCCCAAGACTGGGTGCTTCATGGTGGCTGCTCCACAGCTCGGCGAGAAAGGCCACGATCGCTTCTGCTTCATCACGGTTGCTTTGGCCCTCATAGATGCCATTGACAGCGATCAGTTCCAGGGGTCTGCGCTTGCGTATCTCATCGGCGGGATGCAAGGCCGGCACGCTGAGCTTGCCTTGATAAAAGGCAGCGTTCGAATGGCTGATGAGCGGCCGATAGGTGGAGCGGTAGTGAATGTCGAGCGACACTTCGGCTAGGCCAGCCGCCGTGGCCAGTTCCAGCAGGTTGGAGCAGTCCTTGACTTGGCGGCGGATCTCCTGGGCCTCGATGGCATCCTCTGAAAAGACATCCAGCCCATCGCTGTCGTCATCGCTGTCGGTGGCAAAACCGGTGTTGAAAAATCTGGTGGGGGGCAGTTGCTTGTCGTCACCACTAATGACGACCCGACCAGCTCGGTAGAGGGCTGGTAAGGCGTGCTCCACCGGAAGTTGGGACGCCTCATCAAAAATCACCAGATCAAACAAGTCCTGCCTTAGGGGGAAGATGCGTGCGACCGTTTCCGGGTTTGCCAACCAGACCGGTTTGAGCTCAAACAGGCCGCGCTCCTCGCCAAGCTCCACCACCTCACGCAGCTTGCGGGCCCTGGGCCCCGTCAGCATCACCACCTCGTCCCATTGCGCCCGTTGCAGGACCCGCTCGGGCTTCTGCAAGGCGGCGGTTTGCTCTCGGTTGATGGCCACGAGCCGCTCGTCCTGGGCGGCAAGTCGCTCCACCCGGCGCTCCACGTCTTCCCGGGCCAGCAACAACACCGGCTCATCGGCTTCCGCTTGGCTGCGCCATGCCAACAGGGCCTCACGCCAGATCGTTTGCCGCACGGTTGAACCCACCGCGGTTTCAGGGCCCTGTTCAAGGCAGGAGCGTTCAGCGCTGAAGTGGCTGAGCAGATGGCGCTCCTGCTCCGACAAGCCCCGGGTGCGGCTGTCATACAGCTGGTAGTCCACCACCGTGGGCATGGCGGCAGCGATGGCAGCGAGCTCCGCGCCGATCGATTGATTCAGGGCCACAGCCTCGGTGCAACTGGCGATCCAATTGGGTTGGAACCAAGGCGTCAGGGTGTCTAAGCGTTGGAGGCTGCGTTGCCGTAGGACCTGGCGTTGGATGCCCAGACGCAAGCCGCCCACCAAGTCCCGCAGGGATTCGGCGCGGCCCGATTGCAGGGCCAGCTCACAGGCTTGGGGTTCCGGGCACTGGGCAGCGCCTTCGACAAGGCCTCGCCCTTCCTGCAGCAGGGCGGCTAGGGCCTCCAATTGCCCCAAAAGCTGCAGTGGGCGCCTGTTGATCACCCTGGCATCGAGTCCCAGAGCACGTTGAATCGATTCCAAAGCCCGGCAATGGACCCTCAGCCCGATGGCGTGGTCCAGATAGGTCTTGAGCTCTGCCACCCCCGCTGCACCAGAGCCAAGGGCATCGTTGGCTAGGGCCCCAAGGGTGGCCTTGGCCTGGCCAAAACGGGGATACACGTGGCGCAGCAAGGAGCGATGCCAACGCAACCACCGGGCCGCTGCCTGGTTGAGTTCGTCGAGATCGTCGTCATTGACATGCTCCAGAACAGAGTGCCAGCGGAGGGCGATGCCCGGTTCTTGCATCAGCCTCAGCTGACGAATCTCTATGGCAAGGCGCTCCTCGAGGGCTTGGCCGCTGGAATCGCTGAACAAAGGGAGCCAGTCGGGCAGTAATGCCGCCAGCGTCTGAGACGCGGCAACAAACGCTGCTCCGTGCAGCTTGAGCCAATATTCCGTTTGCGTTGCATCCTGCGGTTCAAGCACCCCGCCGGAGTGGAGGCTTGCTTCCAAGCAGGCCTGTTGCCGGTACTGCTCCGCATCGGCGAGCTTGCTGAGGGCGTCTTGCAGGGAAGCCAGGTTGCCTGGATCCGTCGAAAACCGCTGCAGCACCTTGAGGGCACTCCCCTCTGCTTTGGCTCTCAGCCACAGGGGGGCCAGATCGCCGCCCAGCTCTGCCAGGGTTCGCACCTGTTCGTGGTGCAGGCCCACCAGCCCAGGCCTCAAGCCAGGGAGATCCAGGCTGCTGCCCATGGCCTGGGCGGCGATCAACTCCTCAATCACCTGCCCGTAGCCGAAGCCACTGCTGCCAACGGCCATGGCCATGGCTTGATGCAGATCATCGAGTTCGCTTTCGAGCCGGTAGACATCGGTAGCGATGGCTTCCCGTGCCGGTGCCAGCGAGCGGGCATCGGGGCGCTGGGCCAGGTTGTCGAGTTGTTGCCTCAACTGCTGGAGGACGATGCGGCGATCCCGGCCCGGATCGGTAATCAAGGCCAGCTTTGCGCCGAGGCCTACGGCATCCAGGCGGTTGCGGACCACCTCCAATGCGGCCTGTTTCTGGCACACCACCAAAACCCGCTCGCCGCGACCAATGGCGTCAGCCACCACATTCACGATGGTTTGGCTTTTGCCCGTTCCTGGAGGGCCTTGAA
This sequence comes from Cyanobium sp. WKJ7-Wakatipu, assembly GCF_024345355.1. Taxonomy (NCBI): domain Bacteria; kingdom Bacillati; phylum Cyanobacteriota; class Cyanophyceae; order Synechococcales; family Prochlorococcaceae; genus Cyanobium; species Cyanobium sp. WKJ7-Wakatipu. Next base: position 7,338 of record NZ_JAGQAY010000033.1, on the reverse strand, counting down.
TCAGCACTCCTGGGGTTTGGCGTGCCTGCGCCACCGCGCGTTTCTGGGATGGATCGGCCTGGCTGACCAGGATCAGATCGTTCTGGGATGGATCGCTTTCTTGAGAACCGGGGCTAACCGCCCGCTCATCGCCAAGCCGCAAGAGGGAGGCCATGGGACCTTCCAGCGCCGGCCTGCGCTCGAGCTGGGCCAGTTCATGGGCCAAGGTTTGGGCAGAGAAGGTGCAGTGAAAGAGGGCCGCTGCTGCGCAGAGGCGTTGGCTTTCGTCCTTGGCGAGCTTGCGCTCCTGGGGGCACGGCTTCAGTTCCAGATCGCTACTCGGAAAGATGGTGCTCAGCACCTCCATCACCTGCACACCAGTGAGGGCTGCCCTCTGGCTGATTTCCAGAGCCGCTGCTTCGAGCTCGAGGCGCTGCCCTTGGCTGAGCAGGCTTGTTAGCGCTGGATTCAGGCGGATTCCTTCGCCGTCTTGGCGCTCGCTGTCAAAGCCAAGGCTTGGCCCTGCCCCTTGTTGACCTGAGCCGATCTGAACGGGCCAGAGCAACACCGGAACGAGGTTGGATTGACGAGTGGCGTCCTGCGCTGCCGTTGGCGGTTTCAAAAGCAGCAGGGGAAAGCCCAGATGCAACGCGGCTATGCCCGTTTCGCGCTGGTAGGCATCAACGGTTTGGCGGAGGCGCCGCAAACGCTGGGCCAGCCCCGGTGCTTCCTCCAATCGGCTGGGATCGATGAGCCGCAGCGACGACCGCCGGGAGACGACATGGTCGAGAAGGGTTTGGGCCGGCAGGACATCGCTGCCAAGTTCATTGAGGTCAATCCGGTCACCGCCCGGCTTGATGCTCAAGGCCAGCAATGGACCGCGCTGGATGCCCCCCAGGACGCGCCGCTGAAAGAAATGCATCAGCCGTTGCCAGTGTTCGCCCCCTTCCGGCCGTTGCCACTGCCCATGGGGGATGGCCAACAGCACCAGGGCCCTGGCAAGGGAGATGCGCCGTTCGTAGCGGAATTGGTCGGCCCAATGGTCTGCCAAGGGGATGCCGCAGCGCACGAAATCCGCCAAACGATCGGCGAGGGTTCGGAGAACACTGCGTCGCTCCTGCTCCAACCAAGACCGGGCTGCATCGTCACTCCAGCCATCGAGAAGCTCAGCGGTTGCAGCCGCTTGCCTGGCTTCTTCCAGCACCAGGGCGGCGGAACGGAACTGCTCGAGGGGGGCACTGATCAACAGCAGCAACTCTTCAGCGCTGCGGTTGCCCTTGCTGATCAGATTCAAGACCCCTTGATGGACGGCATCAGGCCAATCACGGCGACGTTGGGCCCAGGCCGCTTCCAGCTGTTGCCTGTTGCTCACCAAAGCAGCGGCTTCAAAGCGTGCTTCCTCAAGGCTGAGCTTCAGGCTCCTGGCCAGCTCCATGGCGTTGGAGCGTCGGGCGGCCAGATCAGCCAGCCAGGTTTGGCGCCCAATACGCAGTAACCGCTCGGGCACAGATCCCCGAAGCCAATCACGGGAGCGCTCCGGGGTGGCTGCCAAGTTGGCGGGGGTCACCAAGTCACCCTTGAAGCAAAGGGGCAGGTTGGGATTCAACAGCAGCAGAACCACCATCAACCGTTCATCGCAAGGCAGGGCCCCGTCATTGGCGAGGCGGCGGATTTCGGCAACGGGTTCTGAATCCCACTGCTTTTGCTCCAGCCAGGTGAGCAATTCACCGTTGGTGAGCTGCTCCAAGGCCAGCCCCCAGTTCTGCTCCTGGGCAGCGGCAAGGGCATACCTGGCAGGGGTGCGATGGCGCACGCCACCAAGGGAAATGGCCTCCCCCGCATCTTCACTTGCCGCAGTCTCGTAGTGAATCGCGATGTCGCGATCCCCAGAGAGCCAGCGCCCCACTTGCTCCGCTCCCCAGCGCTGGCTGTGGTCTCGGGTCAACAGACCCATCAGAAGATCGCGCCAATCGGGCTCGATCCCAGCCGGGATGGCAACGCCTTCGGTGATGACCTGGAGCAACCAGGCCCGTTCGTGGATCCCTTCCCAAAGCCCGGGCCCTTGCCATTGCTCCAGCAATACCAAGCCCACGCTCCACCAATCGGAGGCCGGAGATTGGATGCCGATCAGCTGCTCAGGTGGCGAGTAACGGGAGACCTGACCATGGCCGTTGAGCGTCAGATCACCACGTCCAGGGGCTTGGCTTGCTGCGACGGCCGACTCCAGCAGCGACACCTCCAGGGGTTCAAGGCTGGGAATGACAAAGGCATCTGGGCAGATAGCGCCGTGTCCGCGGCCATCGCTGGCATCGGTCTCCAGTTGGGTGTGCGCGGCCCTGAGCAAGGTGCGCAGAAAGGTGTCATCGGCACGGGTTGCGGCGGGAATGGCATCGAGTCGCTGACCCGTTATGGCCTCCATGGCACTACTGGAGGCGTCGTCATCCAGGTGCTCTGAAGCCCCTACTGCGCTCGCTCCACAGCTCAGGCAAATTTCATCATTGGCCTGCATGGCATGGCCGTTAAGGCACCAACGGCCATCGCTGGTCGCTTCATCCGCTGGGGCTTCTGCCTCTGGAGCTTCCGCCTCTGGGGCCCCAGGCAATTCCGAAGCCGGTGCTGCAGGTTCAGGGTGGATCGGTTGCCCTCCTTCGGGCAGGGGTGGTTCATCGAGGATCGTGAATCCACAGGCCAGTCCCGTGGCCAAGATGCCCACGCAATAGAACTCCCCCGGGTCGTTGGCATGGCCACAGCTCGGGCAGGTTTTCACCAGGCGGATTGTCATGGCATGCACCCCGCCTGATCAGATGTACTGAGCTCAAGGCCCAAACCCTGGAGCTGGCTGCGCAGCTTGGCCAGATCCCCTGGCCGAGGGATCCCAGCCAGCCAAACCTTGTCGCCATCTAGGCAAACATCCAAAACACGCTCATCCGGTATTTGCCGGTAGCGCTCTTGGCCTAGGGGCGTGAGGCAGTGCAGCCGCTGGTTGTCTGAACCCCTTAGGGGCAAGGTTTGGCCCGCTCCAGCTTCAAAGGGGTCACTGACCAAGACATCGATTAACGCAAGGATGTCGGGATAGGTGCTTTGAAGCAGCTCCCAGCTCAGGCCTGAAAAGACCAGGACATCGCCCCCCTGTTGCTGTCGCCACCAGAGCAGCAGTTCCCGCAGGGCGCCTGGTTGCTCAAAGGGTTCCCCCCCTGAAACCGTGAGGCCATCGGCGGTGTCACTCCAGCGGGCGATTTGCTCCACCAAGCCTTCAAGCGGCATGGTTCCCAGCCCGTGCTCCCAGGTGTCCTGGCTGACGCAACCAGGGCACTGCAAGGAGCATCCCTGGAACCAGACCGCAACTCGCTGCCCATAGCCAAGGCTGCTGACGGGGAAGTGGAGCCTGCTGAGATTCACAAGCATTGGAGTAGCCGTCATCTCAGTTGCCCTCCCCTGCTTGGAATTCCAAGGTCGTTAAGCCACCACTGATCCGAACAGCACTGACGCAGGCAGGTCCAGTGGCTGGCTGGTCGAAGAGTGCTCGAGCCAACGGATTCACCAAATGCGCTTCCAGTTGGTTGCGAATCCCGCGACCGCCATCGGAGAGGTCGGCAAGACAAATCACTTGAAGTTGTTGGAGTGCCGAATCGCTGAGCGTGATGCTCCGGCCCGTCGCCCTCTCGACCCGCTCCAGGATCGCTGCCACCATCATCGAAAAGATCTCCTCCCCCACATCTGGGCGGATGAAATCGAAGACGATGACGTTCTCGCCGATGCGGTTCAAAATCTCAGGCCGCCCCAGTTCCAGCTTGAAAAAACGGTCGATCTCCCCAGACACCTTCTGCTGCACAGCGTCAAAGGGATCGTCGGGGCTGGTATTGGGTACCCGCTCACCATCGGGCCCCATCCGATAGATGCCGAGGTTGGAGGTGAAGATCAAAAAGGCTTCGGAGAAATAGACCCTCTCGCCCCGCCCGGATGTGAGAACGCCGTCGTCCAGCACCTGGAGAAACTTGTCGAGGATGCGCGGGTGCGCTTTTTCAATTTCATCGAAGAGCACCACCGAGAACGGCTTCTCTTGGATCGCATTGGTTAGTTCGCCGCCAACGTCGTAGCCGACGTAGCCCGGAGGCGCTCCGATCAGGCGTTGATCAGAGTGCTCAGCGGCAAACTCGCTCATGTCAAATCGGATGTAGGCCCCCTCATCGCCAAACAACAGCTCGGTGATGGTTTTGGCCAATTCGGTTTTGCCTGTACCAGTGGGCCCTGCCAAGAAGGCAACACCTCGCGGCCGGCCGAGCTTGCCCTGCTCACCGGTGAGGCCAATCACCGCCCGTTTGACGATGTCCAGCATCTTGGTCACCGCATGGTCTTGGCCCTTGATCCGGCGGCTAACGGTTTGGTCCGCCTGACGGATCTGCTCGCGGTTGAGCTGGGCCCAGGGGTTTTCGGTGACGCCGAGCTTGAAACGGCGGATGCCATCCCCTAGCTCCGTGATCGCTACCGCCTCCCGCCGGCAGAGATCCGTAATGGCAACCATATCGATCAACAGCAAGCCTTCGCATTGCTCCACCAAGGTGTTTTCTGCAGCTCGCAAGACCTCCTCTGTGGACGTTGCAGCCCCTGGTAGGCCCTTGACGAGGGTGGGAGCCACCTGGCGGCGGGTGTGGCGATCAGGATTTGGCACTGTGATCGAGCGGAGCCTGGGGTTGTTGACCACAAGCCATGGCGGCAAGTCACCGTCTTTGTCGGCAATCCAGATCAGGGGGTTGAACAGAGGGGACTGATTGGGTCCAACGGGCCTGGGCCTCACGCCATGGCCAAGCACGAGAGCTGTGGTGAACCAGCTGTGCTCATCGGGGCTGGGCAGATCAACACGCGCCAGATAGCGGGAGGAGAAGTCGGCCAGAAGGGCGATGGGCGGACCCTCGTTCTGGACAATCCCTGGCAGGAGTTCAAAGAACCGGGCGACGCTGGCGGGGGCCCGTCCGTTTTGATCCCACTGGAGACCAAGGAAGGCAAGACCCTGGAATTCAGCTCCGAGATCCAGGCCGTCGCTAAGGGGAAGGGAGAAGCCATTGACTGGATCGAACGCCAGCACATGGGCAATACCTGCAGAGCGGAGCAGCTCAGCGAGATAATTCTGCAGAGCCAAAGGCCGGGCCCGCCCCTGCTCAACCTGAAGTGGATAGCGATCACGCACATTCCCACTCAACAAAAATTGGCTCTTGAGGGGCAGAAAGCGCACCAGATCCCTGCTCCAACGGGGCTGTTGCTCGCCTGGCTCCAGCTCTCCTTGCGTTCCAAGATCAACCTGAGCGGGTGCGGCCATCACGGTCTATGTCGTTGCTGCGAAGCCTGGATCGGATGAACGCCCTTAGCAAGCAATCACGTGCGAATGACGAGGGTGCCAGCCTGGGCCGTTGGGACTTGAAAATTTCGCTGTTCCCTCTGGAGAATAAGGAACATCAACTTCAGGTTCTAAAACGTGACTTGAAGGAGTTTGCTGCGGCTGTGGCAGATCTGCAGACCAAGATCACAGAGCGTCAAGTTCAAGCACAGTCCTTGATGAAGGACTTTGATGCCCTGTGGTGGTGAACCAGCAGCCGTCGTTCGCACCAGCACACCTGCACAGCCAGGTGAAATCGGCGAACCTTAATGCAGTTGAACGCAGACTCCAATGAGCCAGAAGAACGACCAGCCTCTGAACCCCTCCGCAGACGACGCCAACGCCGCTACTGGCCGCTATCGCTTTCAAGGCGGTAAGCCTGCTGACCCAAATGCGGGGGTGCACCCAGAAATGGTGGATGCTGGTCAAACCTCATCTGCAAACTCTGCAATTCCCAATACACCAGAGGCCCTAATTGCCATGCAAGAAAACCAGCATGAAAAGGAGCGGCCCGAAAAACCTGAACATCAGCAGAGCGCTAAGGTCAAGCAGGTGCTGGAGCTGATCGAGAAGCTTGATACCAGTTCCGCTGAAGATCAGCAGATTGCCTTGAACCTAGTTAGAAAGCTGGAGGACTTCCACGATGATGTGGTGGCTGAGATGAAAGATGATGCTGAAGCAAAGCACAGTCAAATTATCAGTTGGGCTGTCGATGCTGATCGCCTCTACCGCTGTAGAATGCTGCTTAACTCTGTTGAGCTTGAATAAGGACAGTGCTCAGAGGCGGCACATACAAAAAGCAGCCGGCAAGCACTTCAATTTAAGTGCCTGCCGGCTTTTCATTTTGACTCTTAGTGACTACTTGTTTTATAGCCTCTAGACACCCCTGCAGTTATTGGACTTTGATGCATCAATTAGCCCATCTACCGACTTGGGCTCACTGCGGATTTCATTGCTACGAATGGCATCACGAATAAACCGACGTGCATAGCCTTTCCGCACATCGCCTTTCAGTTCTAGCTCGCAAACAGTGATTGCAATTCCAGCGCCAATGCCATACCAGTAAAATTCACGATCACGAGCCGTGAAGGTGTTTGCATAAGCTCCACTGGTAATGCATCCTGCAGCTGCAAGTTGCACTACTAGTCCAAACAGATAGGCCCTGTCAGTCCCTTGGCTACAAAGGGTATTGTCGCTGCTTTTCACGTTTCCGCTACTCAGAAGCCAATCGATGGCGCCATGACGCAATGCAGATTTAAAAGCCATATTCGCTCAAGTATTCCAGGAATTCGAGCGTCTCTTCTTGCGAAATCACAATCGTATTTACAGGCTCAGGCTTATCCTCCCAATCGTTGCGGAATCTAGCTCTCACTTTGATTGCAAAAAGGCTGTCTCCACTTAGGAGTTGCTCTAGGCGGCCTACCCAGTCAATCTGGAGCAAGGATGTAAGCTCAGCATTCAAATCAGCTATTGCATCTTCTGGTTTGGCTTCTAAGCATGAAGCTGTTCGCCGTAGGCGCTCACGCAGCTCCAGCCATTCCGGTTCATCGTCAAATGTCATGAACCCCGCCCGCGACGCCCTCGACGACAAGGTCAATCAGGTCCGCTGGCAGCTGCTGGTGGGTCTGCACATCACCCTGCTGGATTTCACGAGCGCCAATTTCAGCCCATTGGGGCTGGATGCCCAGCATCTGCAATTGCCGGTGCGCCACTTGAGGCTTCCCTTGTCACAAGTGTTGCATGCCGCCCTAATGAATCTTAGTATGTGGATGGCTACACGATACCTCTACACAGTCAGGTAATGGCAATTGAATTCTGGGAGGATTCCGACCATTCTCCTCTTGAAGCCCTTCTTGAGGGCACCTCGAAATTTACGAGATTTGCCAGCTCTGATCACCATAAAAAAATGCCTTTCGGCATCGTCGCAGCAGATCATAAGTGCTCAAGCAATGCAATATTGTCGGCAAATTGATTCGTACTGGATACTG
>NZ_JAGQAY010000032.1:0-25617 GCF_024345355.1 Cyanobium sp. WKJ7-Wakatipu | reverse complement strand
GAGAAAATAGCTCGATGCCAGGTAAAATATTCATCCTAATAAATTGCCCCACCTTCTTGAAAGAGGATGGGTCAGTTTACTCAAAAGCCACCCGTAGGGGTGGCTTTTTTGTTGGTTAAGCTTCTTGGTGGGGCTTGGTAACTACAGCGTCTGCGTCTAGTGTCCATCTAGTTCCAGACGGTAGCTAGGTAGTGCGTTCACGAGCTCTCCGGGACCTGCGTAGATGGGATGGTGCTCAGAGGCATTGTTTACTGCCCTTTTGGCTGGCTTATAAGTTGTGGCTGAAGCTCGACTGTGTTGACCTCAGTGCTGCTTTTGCATATCACAGTCTTCAGTCTTTGTTCCCCGTACTTCTGATAGCACTTTCTATTGCGGCAAGGTTGCTAGGCGGGGATGAGGGTTTGGTTGAAAGATTGTTGGTAGTCGTTTCGGAAATCTTGCCCAGTTCGGCGATGCCGATTTTCTCTTCTACATTGTCAGCTTTTTTAAGGCAAGGATTTGGGGCTGGAATCCTTGGTGCCGTTGTGTTGATTTTAACGGCAAGCAATGCCTATCTCACTTTGCAGCGTGGCGCTGATCGTCTTTGGTGGAATCGCCCGGCTGGGCTTGAGGATTTGCCATGGAAGCGTTTGGTAGTCCGTTATCTGCGTTTGCGAATCAAGGCTTTTGGTCTTGTTTCATTATTCGCTCTTTTTATTGTGGTGGATCAGGCTTTCACCAGCATGCGACTGCTGGGTTCGGCAAGCTTGTGGGCCCGTGCCCTAGAGATTTTGCCCATGGCTCGCGATTTGCAGCGTCCCGTGTCATCAATTCTGGATTTGCTTATTTCGTTGCTGATTGCTATTGCCTTAGCCATGTTGTTGTTGTGGGTATTGCCATCGCGTCGTGTCGCTTGGCAGCCTCTGTTCCCTGGAGCGCTTTTAATAGGTTCAACTCTCACCATCCTTAATTTGGTGCTTGGGCGCATTCTGTTGGCAGTAGGGGTGCGCTTCCAAGCCTATGGATTGGTGGGCGGTGTTTTGTTGTTGAGTCTTTGGGTTTGGTTGGTTGGTGTCATCCTGTACTACGGTCAGTGTTTGTGTGTCGTCCTGGAACGGCGCCAGCGCGTCAGGATGGATTCATCTGCCCCAATTGAGATCAGCTGATGGAGCGATCACGTACCTGGCTCTGGTTGCTGTTAGCGCTCTTGCTGCTCCTTGCTCCCGGTCCGGCAGGGCGCTTCGTGCTCGATCTTCTCGGAGGCATAACCTTGCTCCTGGTGCTGTTGCCCCTATTGCTGGGAGCGGCTGGCTTTGTGGCTTGGCAGGTGATTCAAAGAAGATTGCGTACCTGTGATACTTGTGGTTTCACCTCCATGGAGAAGGAAATTTGCCCAGCTTGTGGAGCTGCTTTTGCCGCGCCTACGGAGGGTGCAGAGCCCAATGAACAGTTTGATGTTAGTAATGTCACCATTGATGTACAGGTCGTCAGTAAAGACGACCCGTCTTCTTGAGCTTTTCGCTAATTACTTGCTGCTAATTACTTGCTGCTAATTACTTACCGCTATTTCCTGGTCGGTAGTCTTAGGCTCTTGGTCGCGCGCTATTTCCTCCAGGCGGCGCTCTCGTAAATACAAGAACAGTGGGGCTCCACATGCGAAGGCCAATGTTACGCAGCTGAGCAGTACCCAAGGCAGCCCTCGCATCTGCAGCCGCTTGCTCTCCTGCACAATCCAAATCACCACTGCCGTTGCTCCTATTGCTAGGTCTCTTGATAGGGAACTGGCGGCTGGATTTGCATTTGCAAGACGGACAAACATGCCCAAGTCGAAGCTTGATCCGTATTCCCTGATGAAGTCAACGTTTGCCAGCCAGGGCAGTACTGCACCGCTGATCGCCAAGGCCAGATACAGCCATTTCAAGGTTGAATTGCCCTGAATGGCGGTGGTGGTGTTGCTAGAGCTGTTTTCGGAATTTGCTGTCATGATTTGAGGTGGTTCTAGGTGAGCTCTTTAAAGGGGACTACAGCGTTATCTCCTTCCTGCCACAACATCACTTCCTGTTCCACATGGGCGAGTACCGCTTCACAGCGATTCAGGTAGGCGCGGGCTTGCCGGTATAGGCCTGTCATTGCTTCGACATCGAGGTCCGTGGCTTGCAGGGCTGATAAGGCCACTTGTAGGGCGGTGTGGGCTTCGTTGTATGAGAGATCGGCGCCAACGTTTTCGACGCTTTCATTTTCTTGTGTTTTTCTTGTGGCTTTTGCTTTAGGCATCGTTCAGGGCTTCGCCTCCGGAGCTTGATGCAGAATCTCGCGCACTACGGCGCTCGCCTGCCCATCTGTGAGTTGGGCGATGACTTCGCCGCCTTTTTCAAGTTGCTGCACGGAGCGCACCACAACCCCTTTGCCATCGCTCAGCAAGCAGAAGCCCCTTTTGAGCTGGTGTGCGGGCGACAGTGCTTGCAGCAGCTGCTGGGCATGCCCCAGGGCCTGGCGACGACTGGTCAAAAGGGCGAGGGGATTTACCCCCGCTAGTCGTTCCCGATCCCGACTGAGTCGCTGACGCTCTCCCTGCAGTCTCAGTTGGATGAGTTGCTGCAGGTGTCTCCCCTGCTGCTGCAATGTCTGCACCGCTACGCGGTGATCTGGCAATAGGGCCACCAAGGCAGCGGTGGGGGTGGCGGCCCTGTAGTCGGCCACCAGGTCTGCAACGGTGGTGTCATCTTCGTGGCCAATGCCGCTGACCACGGGCACTGGGCAGGCGGCTAAACACCGCGCCAGCTCTTCGTTATCAAACACGGCTAGGTCTTCGCGGCTGCCGCCACCTCGGCCGATCACGATCGCATCGATGCCCAACCGCTCCACTTGGGAGTTCAGTTTTTCCAGGGTTCGGCAGATGGCTTCATGTACGGGGCCTTGTACTGGTATTGGCACCACGACCACAGCTGTCGCCGGCCAGCGTTCGGCGCTGGTGCGCAGCATGTCGGCCAACGCGGAGCTCGGACAGCTCGTGAGCAGGGCAATGCGCCTTGGGAACGCGGGTAGGGGGCGCTTGCGGGCTTGATCCAGCAACCCGTCGAGGGCTAGCCGCTCCCGCACCTGTTCGAACTGACGCAGGACCGAGCTCAGGCTTGGCCTGATGTCCAGAGCCTGAACGCAGAGGCTTGCCCGGTTGCTCCAAAAGTTGAGCTTGCCCACCACTACGACTCCATCTCCGTCTTCGGGAACGAAGCTGAGCTTCGCCAGCTGGGAAGCCCAAACCACTGCCGAAATTGATGCCTGCTCGTCGACCAGGGTCATCCAGAGATGTCCCTTTTTGAGCTGGGGCCTGCTCACGGTTGCGTCAAGCAGAAATCGAGGTGCAAAACCGCGCTCTAGCAGCGATGCGACCGCGCCATTCAGTTCTGTCACGCCGTAGCGCGGTATGCCTGAAAATTCACCGGCCGCAGTCACGGCTGGATCTGCCGGTAGCAGATCCACCAGTAGAGGCTCACCAGGCCAGCTATCAGCGCTACCGATCTCCCAATCGGATGGTCAACGCGCATCAGCCCTGCGACGCAGATCACTAGGGCGCTGCTAAGCAGGCGCGAGCCATCACGACGGTTGTTGACGTAAAAGCGGGCCAAGGCAGCCTTGCCGGAAAGTTCCAGTTTGGGGCAGGCAGGTGCCTTATTGCCCCATGCCCCTCAGGCTCGATGACTCCCCTGTTGCAGCCTTGCTTTGGTAAGGGCCGTCGCCTGGGCTTGGCACGGGTCTTCTGGCCAGGGGTGACGGGGGTAGCGCCCGCGCAGCTCCTTGCGCACATCCGGATAGCTGCGCTCCCAGAAGCCCGCCAGATCCTGGGTGATCGCCGCCGGCCGGCCGGCCGGTGTGAGCAGGTGCACGGTCACTGCTAGCTGACCTGAGAGCACCATTGGGTTTGTGCGAGCGCCGAAGAGCTCCTGCAGCTTTACCGCCAGCAAGGGCTGGCCGCTGCTGTAATCGAGCTTGACTTGGCGGCCAGAGGGCACGGTCAGGGCTACTGGCAGCAGCTGATCTAGTTGGGGACGCAGGCTCCAGGGGGCGTCACCCCAGAGGGCTTCGCCTAGGGGTATTCCCTGCAGTTCGTCGCGGCTGCGGAGGCCGTTGAGGTGGGGGCCGAGCCATTCGTCTAGCTGTTCCAGTAGCTGCTGGGGGCTGCAGTCGGGCCATGGGGCTCCTAGGTGCTGGTGGGCCAGGCTGAGGCGTTGCTGGAGTTGGCGGCTAACGGGATCCCATGGCAGAGCTTCCAGTCCCAGCTGCCGCAGACCCTCTAGTAGGGCGCTGCGAATCAAGGCCGGTTCTGCTTCGCTCCAGCTGCGGCGCTCAAGCACCAGCGCTCCTAGTCGCAGGGAGCGTTCGCAGCGCACCCGTTGACCTTCTCCATCCCAGCGCGCCTCCACCGCGATAGTTCCTTGCCCGCCGGGATGCTCCGCCAGTTGCCGCAGTTGCCCGATATCAATGGGGATCGCTAGCTGGATGCGAGCGTCCTGGCCCTGGCCATCAAGCTGGGCCACTGCCAGAGCAGTGCAGGCCACCAGGGGATCGTCTGCATGGAGCACGGCGCCGCGGCCGCCACTGAGTAGGTAGCGGCCAGGCTTTCCTGCTCTGGCTAGGGCTAGCCGCTCGGGATAGGCGGCGGCAACTAGCGAGCCCGCCGCTTCCGACAGGGTTACGGATCGGCCAACCGGCATTGCAGCTGGAGGACTGGAACTAATACCACCTAGCTGCCTGACCTGGCGCTGCAGCTGGCTTTGCAGCTGACGCAGCCGGCGCTGGGAGCTATCTCCAGGGCGGTTTTCACCTAGCCAATCAAGCCGCCGCAGCAGGTCACTGCCGGCCTCCTGACGGTTGAGGGGATCGCGCTCGCTCAGCAGCACCGCCAGGCCGCAGGCCAGCTCCAATTGGCCTAGTTGCTCGCCCAGCAGTAGCAGCTGGGCGAGGCGCGGATGCACCCCCAGCTGGGCCAGGCGCTGCCCGTGGCTGTTCAGCCGCCCGGTGGCTGCCAGAGCACCAAGCTGGTCGAGCTGCAGACGGGCCTCCTTTAGGGGTGCAGGCGCTGGTGGGTCTATCCAATGCAGGTCCCTGCCAAGGGGATCGCCCCACTGGGCCAGTTGCAGGGCCAGGGGCAATGGATCTACCTCGAGCAGCTCCGGTGGATCGAAAGCGGGACGACGCTGCTGTTCAGCGGGCGACCAGAGGCGCAGGCAGCGACCTGGACCCAGGCGCCCGGCCCGGCCGGCCCGTTGATCAGCGCTGGCTTGGCTTGCGGGTACGGTGACGAGGCCATCAAGTCCACTTCCGGGATCGAAGCGGTTGCGGCGGCTCAGACCACTGTCGAGCACCAGCGTTACCCCGGCCAAGGTGAGGGAACTCTCAGCGATGGAAGTGGCGAGCACCACCTTGCCCGCGGCGTTGCTGGCCGGGCCGATAGCGTGGCCCTGGGTCTCCAACGGCAGGTTGCCGTGCAGGGGAACGCACTCCACGCCCTGATGGCTGGGCTTTCCCCAGTCGGTGGCGGCGATCGCCCTGCTGCAGTCCTGGATCTCCCTCTGCCCGGGGAGGAAAACCAGCACGGTTTCGCCGTCGCCGCGCGGCTCTAGCCAGTGCTGCTCAAGGGCGCGCACCACCTGTTGCGCCAGCCTTTCGCCTGGTCGCGGTGGCTGGTGGCTGATTGCCACCGGATAGCAACGCCCTTCGCTGGTCAGCACGGTGGCCCCAGGCAGCTGCTCCGCCAGCGGGGCCAGGTTGAGGGTGGCAGACATCAGCACCAGCCGCAGCTCTGGCCTCAGCAGCTCCCTGGCCTGACGCACCAGGGCAAGGGATAGGTCGGTGTCGGCGCCGCGCTCGTGGAATTCGTCAAAAATCAGGCAGTCCACCCGATCAAGGCCAGGATTTGCCTGCAAGCGCCGCAGAAACAGGCCGTCTGTGAGCACCTCCAGTCGGGTGGCGGCTGAGATGCAGGATTCAAGCCGCACGCTGTAGCCAACTTGTTGGCCGAGGGGCTCACCGAGCTCGGCCGCCAGCCTTTGGGCTGCCGCTTTGGCCGCCAGGCGACGGGGTTCCAGCATCCAGATGTGGCCAGATGCGGCACCCGGTTTGCCCGACTCCAGGTTGAGTCCTGCTAGCAGAGCCAGGGGCACACGAGTCGTTTTACCTGCTCCAGGGGGTGCCTGGAGCAGCACGGTGGCACCGGGCCTGCAGGCTTCGAGCAGGGGCGCCAGCAGGCCGTCAATCGGTAGCGGGGGCGTTGGCAGGGGGCTGTCCTTGGGGAATCAGCGCACGTGGCGAATGCCATCTACCGGGTGGTAGGCCTCGCCTGTGAGCTCCTCGTAGACGATCGCCGGTAGGCCGGTTTCAAACATGGTTTGCAAGGCCTCCTTGAGGTAAGGATTCCAGCCCCCGGTGCTCACCTTGCCGTGGCGAACAGTCCAGTCCCAGGTGCCTTGCAGATCCCTGGGGATGCGCCCCTCTCGGTCGCGACGAGCCACGAGATCCTGAGATTCAACCAGGCCTACCAAAATTGGATCCCTGCCGTAGGCAGGCGTGATGCTCAACTCCAGCCGAATCGGATCTTCTTTGATCAGCTTGAGGCGAAAACGGGGTGGCAGTTTGAGACTGGTCAGCACTGCAGCCACTATTCGGGTCCGTTGATCCACCTTCTGTCTCCGCTGAAAAACGCTTGCTCAACGGAGAGCCTATTCAGCTGAGGTCACCTGGGTAAGCAGCTTGCTCGTTGTCGCCGCTGAAGCGGACGGTTAAGAGGTCTTCCTGGGTGATCTGACCATCTGAATCAAGCAGCTCCGGATGGATGGTGAGTCTGCCGGTGCGGTCGTGATTGGACCTGATTTCGGGTGCTTGTGCTGCTGGCGTACCCATGGCATCTCGATCACCGGGACGGGGAATGGCGCGGAATCCTTGGCCCATCACCCTGAAGGCTTGCCATAGCAGAGCCACAAAGCAGGCCCCGTAGAGCAGGGGTAAAAGCTGGGAGAGCACAATGTTCATGGCCTTAAAGCTGGCCTCAGATAGATGGTTGCGTGTCGCAATTCCATCATTGCCTGGAGCGAGCCGTTTGGGGATCAACGACTGCAACCTCTCCAGTATTGGCAACCATCCAGGCCCACAGGGTGCTGCAGGCGGCGCCGAAGGCGAGAAAAGCAATTAGCAGTCGCTCGGTGTCCATGGATTGAAAGATTTGTTTACCAATATTAGGGCCGATCCTGGTCCCCCGTGGCGGCTTTCCTGGGAGGGAAATCCCGCTCTAGGCAGTCGCTGGCTGGTTGCTTACGTTTTGACTAGTTGAGTCCTGTAGTGATGGCTGATTCGCGGGCCTTGCCCTGGCTGGGTTCAGGGCTGGTGCTGATGGCTCTACTGGCGCCCCCGGCTCCCTGGCCAGGCGCTGCCGCCCTCGCCCAGAGTGCAACTTCAGTCAGCCTGAACCGCCAGTCATTTGTGGCGGCTGCTGTTCGCCGCGCTGGACCCGCGGTGGTGACCATTGACACGGAACGGACCGTGGCTGCCTCAGGTGGTGCTTCGGGAGGCTTGCCAAGAGGGCTGCTCAACGACCCCCTGTTTCGCCAATTTTTTGGCATGCCCCAGCAGCAACAGCAGCCCTCTCAGCGCACGGAGCGGGGGCAGGGAAGCGGCTTTATTTTTCAGGCTGAGGGCCTGATCTTGACCAATGCCCACGTGGTGGAGAAATCAGACCGGGTGACCGTGGGGCTGCAGGGCGGTCGTCGGGTTGAAGGCACGGTTGTCGGCCTCGATCGCCTCACGGATCTGGCGGTTGTGAGGTTGGCGGGCAGCGGCCCTTGGCCAGTAGCGCCCTTGGGCAACTCCGACAGCCTGCAAGTTGGCGAGTGGGCAATTGCCGTAGGCAACCCTTACGGGTTGGACAACACCGTGACCATGGGGATCATCAGCAACCTCAACCGCAACGCCAGCAAGCTGGGCATCACAGACAAGCGCTTGGATCTGATTCAGACCGACGCAGCAATCAACCCGGGCAATTCAGGCGGTCCGCTGCTAAATGCTGATGGCGAGGTGATCGGAATTAACACCTTGGTGCGTACCGGGCCTGGTGCGGGCTTGGGATTTGCTATTCCGATTAACCGGGCCCGGGATATTGCCCGCCAATTGCTTACCTCTGGCCGTGTCAGCCACCCATTTATCGGCGTAAGTCTCGACGGGGTTCGTGCCGGTGATGGCACTGGGCTGAATCAAGGGGTGCGGGTGATGGCGGTGCAAGCTTCCGGGCCAGCGGCGCGGGCAGGCCTGCAAAAGGGCGATGTAATCGTTGCAGTGGGTGATCAGCCCATCGCTAGCCCCTCCCAGCTGGTAACAGCGGTGGAGAGGGCGGGGGTGGGGGGAAGCTTGGAGCTTCGGCTGAATAGGGCCGGAACATTGATGCGGTTGACGGTTATTCCAGCCCAATTAACCCCAGCCCCCTAGGCCTCTTGCCCCCACGGACTACCCAGGCTTGGCGAAACTTGGGTAGGTGCACCTAGTTGCTGACGCATAACCCACTGGGTTGCCGCCTTTTGGCTATGCCAGGCCTGGAGTAGCTGCTTGGCAATGCCTTGCAGGGTCTGGGGATCGGCGGTGGCTTCAATAGCCCGGTTCATGCGCTCCAGCTCAAACTGCTGACCGAGGCTGAGGGCGAGTGGTTCAGACATGGCACGCACCACAGGTAACTATTTGACCCCCTAACGCTACAAACTGTTTCATTCGCTTGCGTAGCGGTTGCGACAGGGCGCGCTGCCTGTGCTGATTTGCTGTCTGGCGGTGATGGGCTGGCCGGCGTCTGAGCTCAGGGCTGTTCGCGTAGCTCTTCAACGCAGCGCGTCACGCAGGCGCCGTCATCCAGGGAGCAGGTGGTGATGCATTCGAAATACACCTCCAAGGCGTCGCCTTGGCGGCCATTGTCTTGATGGCCGGCGACGTGATAGCTGGTGCCCTGGGCGTTGGGGCCCATGTGCTGATTACCCATGATCTCCTGCGGTGGCGACTCCTTGTCAGCCTATGCACACCAAACCAAGGGGGCTAGTGAAATGAGTCTTCCTGCCTAAGCGGCTGTGAAGTTCTGTGTACCCGCTGAGGCGGGGACTGCGGGCTGGGCTGCTCAGCTGGATTTTGACTGGGATTTTCGAGAAGCCTGCTTGGCCTTGTTGGCGGCCTGTTTTGCCGTTTTGCGTTCTGCTTCTTCGGCCTGCCGGGCCAGGCCAGCTTCCTCTTCTTTCTTGGTGAGGTAATAGGAATAATCGCCGCGGTAGAGCACCAGTTGGCCATCCCGGATCTCCACGATCCGGTTGGCCACCCTGGAGATGAAATAGCGGTCGTGGCTCACCAGCAAGGCCGCACCCTCATATTCGATCAGCGCGTCTTCCAGCATCTGCTTGGCTGGAATATCAAGGTGATTGGTGGGCTCATCCAGAACTAGGAGGTTGCAGGGGCTGAGCAGCATTAACGCCAGCGCCAGCCTGGCTTTCTCTCCTCCAGAGAGTTTGCCGGCCTCCTTGAATACGCTTTCGTTGCTGAAGCAGAAGCTGCCTAGCAGTGAGCGCACTTGGGTCTGAGTCCAGTCGGGCACTACCTCGAAGATCGTGTTGATCACGGTTTTGGAGAGGTCTAGGGCTTCGGCCTGGTTCTGCTCGAAGTAGTTCGCTATCACGTTGTGCTCCCCGAGGCTGGCGCAGCCGTCCTCGGGCTGTTCGCTGCCCATGATCAGCCGCAGCAGGGTTGATTTACCGGCGCCGTTAGGCCCGACAAAGGCGATGCGGTCACCCCGTTCCACCTCGAGCTCAGCCCCTAAAAACAGAATCTGCTCGCCGTAGCTGTGGGTCAGGTTTTTGATGTCTGCCACCACGCGCCCAGAGCGTGGTGCTTCGGGAAAGCGGAATCGCGGCCCGCCGACACCTTCGAGCGGAGCTTCGACCCGCTCAACCTTCTCCAGCAGTTTCTCCCGGCTTTTGGCCTGGGTGGAGCGGGTGGCACTGGCCCGAAAGCGGTCGATGTAGGCCTGCTGGGCTCCCAGCTCCTTTTGTTGGCGATCAAATGCGGCCTGGGTTGCTTCGCGCTCCAGGACTTTCTGCTCTAAGTGCTGGCTGTAGTTGCCCAGGTAGGTGCGCGATACCCCCCGTTCGGTCTCCACTATCTGGTTGCAGACCCGATCCAGAAAGGTGCGGTCGTGGCTGATCACAACTAGGGCCGCGGTCTGTTCGACCAGATAACCCTCGAGCCACTGGATCGTTTCAACGTCCAGATGGTTGGTGGGCTCGTCGAGCAGAAGCAGATCCGGTTCCTGGAGGAGGATTTTGCCGAGGGCGATGCGCATCTGCCAGCCGCCGGAATAATCCCCCACCAGCTGTTCGGCCCCCTCGGGGCTGAAGCCAATGGTGGGCAGCAGTTTGTCGATGCGGGCATCGAGCTCGTAGCCGTGCAACGCCTCGAAACGGCTGTGCAGCCGGCCTAGCTCGTGGATTAGCTCGTCGAGATGGTTGGGGTCGTTGGCGGCCTTCTCGCTTGCCATCTCGTGCTCCAGCTGGTGCTGGCGGATCAGCACTTCAGCTGCTTCGCCGAATGCTTGGAACAGCTCCTCTCGCACCGTGCGGGCTGGATCGACGTCGAATTCCTGTTGCAAGTAGGCAATGCTGGGTTCGCCTTGCTTCACCACCAAGCCACTGCTGGGCTCTTCCAGCCCGGCAATGATCTTCATCTGGGTGGACTTGCCAGCTCCGTTGACGCCCACCAAGCCAATGCGGTCTCCAGGCCTCACCTCCCAGGTGACATCCCGCAGCACCTCGCCAGTGGGATAAATCTTGCCGAGGCGTTCGAGGCGTAGCACGGATAAGGGTCTATGGACCAAGTCCATCATCCCTGGCGACCCGTCTGCCTGGGGGCGGCTAAGCAATCATCTGGTGCAGACTCGTCTCACCTGCCTGTGTGATTGCCATGATCAAGCGCCTTGAGCAGGTGGCTGCTCTGGTTGTCACAGCTGGTCTGGCGCTAGTGAGTTACTGGCTCTTTTTCAGCTGGGCAGGTGGGGAGCGTGATCAGCGACAACAGCGCCGCACCAACTCAGAGCCCCCCGCGAGCCTTCACCAGCCACTGCTTGCTGACGCTGTCATCCAGGGTGGAGATGTAGGTGCGGATCTCTTGGGAGGTGACCGGCAAGCCGAACTGCTGGCCCAGCTCAATGATTCGGCTAATGGCCCCGGAAGGATCCTGTAGGGCCTGGCGGAACAGCGCTTGGGTTAGGTCGTGGTCGGCACTGATTTGGGCGTAGAGCTCAGCAGCATTGTTGGCATGCAGAGGTCGTTCAGCGTCGTCTTGTAGGGAGTAGTCGTTGCTGGCGGTCATTGCTGGCAGCAAATTGGCTGAATTTTAAATCGAATCGGTTCAGGCGGCTAGCTGGTTTTCGCCTTGCTCAGGTGTGCCACAGGCTGAGGCATCTTCCATACTGCGGGCATCTAGGCAAAGCACTTTGCGCAGCTCGGCGTAGTTGGCTGCAAGTGCGCCTCTTCCCTCCTGCTGGGCGCTGTATTCGGCCCGCTGCAGAACGTGATGCAGGTGGGTGAGCAGGTAGGTGCTGATTACTGCGGAGACGAGCACATCGCTGCGTTCGGCTGTCCGGCGCTTGCGGCCCTGGGCAGCCGAGGCAGGGGTTGAGGTGCGTGGGGTGGAGGAACGGGGCACGGTGTGCACCTCCGATGGGATGGTTGCCTTCAGCATAGTCTTGGATACTACCCTTGTGCATCTCTGTACACTGATTGGTATCTGAGGGGTATGGGCTGGGGATTGCAAGCCCCAGCCTTGCTCCGCGCTTGCTTCGCAACTCCGTGGCCACCCGGCAGACCTCCTCGAGTGGCAAGTCCAAATCACCTCGCATTCAGGTGGTGTTGCCCGAGGAGCTCTGCCAAAAGTTGGCTGAATTCGCGGATGCCGAGTCCCGCACGGTGAGCAACATGGCCAAGGTGCTGATCCAGCAAGGTGTGGAGCGGCTGCAGCAGGCCCAAGCCAGCCAGGCTTCCCCGGTTCAGGCGGGTTTCCAGGCTGAGCTTTTTCGTCAGGGACTGGAGGCCAGTCAGGCCCAGAAACCCCAGCGCCTGCGCGGAGCTCCCCGCAGGGTTCGCTTGCACCGACCGGACTGAGGACGGGCGCACAGCCCCAGCACGGCGCCGCCGCTGGCGCCGGTGACTGAGGGCGGATTCCCCTGATGCCCCAGGGCGTGCCACCAGGCCAGCAGGGCGAAGGCCAAGGCCTCTCTCTCTGCCTCGCCGATGCCAAATTCCGCCAGCGGCCGCACGATCAGGCCGCGGCAGCGGCGTTGCAGTTGTTCTACTAGCAGGCTGTTGCGGCAGCCACCGCCAGCCACCAGCAGCTCGATCGCTTGGGGCCCATGGCCCAACTCCTGGGCTACAACCGCGGCACTGAAGCCGGTCAGGGTGGCTAGGGCATCCGCCGCGTCTCTCCCCTTGACTTCGGCCAGCCGTCGCTCCAGGTCTGCCTGGCCGAATAGCTCTCGACCGGTGGACTTCGGCGGTGGGCTCTGGAAATAGGGCTCAGCTAACCAGCGTTGTATCAGGGCTTCATCCATCTGTCCCTGGCGGGCCCAGGCCCCATCAGCGTCATAGCTCTGCTGGCCGCCACTGAAGTGCATGGTTGCCAGATCCAGCAGGGTATTGGCAGGACCACAGTCCCAGCCCCGCACTGGCAAGCAACTTTCGGGCCCCTGGGCTGGAGGGATCAGGGTGAGGTTGGCGATGCCCCCCAGATTCAGTACCGCTCGCCAGCCGCCGCAACGACCCAGTAGGGCCTGGTCTGCAGGTGGGACAAGTGGAGCTCCCTGACCGCCAAGGGCCAGATCGGCACTGCGGAAATCGAATACCACCGGTGTAGCCAGCAGCTCTGCCAGCAGCGGCCCTTGAAGTAGTTGCCAGCTGGCACCCCGCTGACCAGCCTGGGGCGGGCGATGCCAGAGGGTCTGGCCGTGGCAGCCAACTAATTCGGCCCTGCCCTGGGGGTCGCATGCTCTGGCGGCGAGAGCTTGCTGCTCGGTCACGGCTTCCGCCAATTCGAGCAGCGTTGAACTATCGAACGATTGGCCTTGGCCAACGCCAATTAGCTGGCGTTGGAGCTCGGCGGGGTAAGGGTTGAAGTGGTGCTTTTCCAGCTTCCAGCGCGGACGTTGGGGCGGCCCGCTGAAGCTGGCCAGGACTGCATCCACGCCATCGGCGCTTGTGCCGCTCATCAACCCCAACACCCGCATCAGCCCAAGCTCACTTGTTGGGCTGGGGGGTCATGCGCAGGTAGGGCTTGATCTCAGTGACGCCCTTGGCAAATTTGGCGCGGGCATCTTCGGTGGAGATCGATGGCACCACTACGCAATCGTCGCCGTCTTTCCAATTCACCGGGGTGGCCACGGAGTGGTTGTCGGTGAGCTGCAGGGAATCAATCACCCGCAGGATTTCGTGGAAGTTGCGGCCAGTGCTGGCGGGGTAGGTGATTTGCAGGCGCAGTTTCTTGTTGGGATCGATGATGAACACCGAACGCACGGTCAGATTGTTAAGGGAGTTGGGGTGAATCATCCCGTAAAGGTCGCTCACCTTTTTGTCGGCATCCGCCAGGATCGGATAATCAACTGTTGTGTTCTGGGTTTCGTTGATATCGCAGATCCAGCCGTTGTGGCTTTCGGCGGAATCCACGCTCAGGGCGATGGTTTTGACGTTGCGCTTTTCCCATTCAGGGCGCAGCCGGGATACCTCTCCCAATTCTGTGGTGCAAACAGGGGTGTAGTCGGCCGGGTGGGAGAACAGCACAACCCAGCTGTCAGCGCCGAAGTCGTAGAGATTTATCTGCCCGAGCTGGGAATCCTGGGTGAAATCGGGAACGGTATCGCCGAGTTGGAGGGCCATAGAGGCTGAAAGGGAGGAAGAAAGCAAGTTCTGATCGTGCCACAAGTCAGCGCGCAGATGTGGTGTTTTCGTCCTCAGGCGCTGACTCGGGCCAGCTGCGCAACTCCTGGCGCAGGTGCTGCAGGCCCAGGCAGGCGGTGGCGGAAATGAACAGGGCCGTTGGGGCTAGCGCACGGGCTCGCTCCACCTCCCCGGCTGGGCAACGATCGATTTGATTAGCGATCAGGCGCCTGGGGGCGGTTGCTCCAAGGGAATCGAGGATGGTGTTGACGGTGCGCCACTGCTCGGGCCAGGCCGGGTCGGCCAGATCAACCACGATCAACAGGCCCTCAGCTTCAAGGGTTTCCTCCAGGGTTGAGCGGAAGGCTTCCAGCAGGGGCGGGGGCAAATCGCGGATGAAGCCCACCGTGTCAGTGAGCAGCACTGGTTCCGGCAATTCAAGTCGTCGGGTGGTGGGATCAAGGGTGGCGAACAGCTTGTTTTCGGCCAGCACGGCGCGGGCTTCGCTGGCCTTGGTTAAGGCGTTGAGCAGGGAGCTTTTGCCGGCGTTGGTGTAACCCACTAGGGCCAGTCGCCGCAGTCCCTGGCGGCTGCGACGCAACCGGGCCCGGTGCTCGCCCAGCTGGCTCACCTCCCGCTGCAATCGCTCAATCCGGCGGGCGATGGCGCGACGATCTTTTTCCAGTTGGGTTTCGCCCGGTCCCCGGGTGCCGATGCCTCCCCCCTGCCGCGACAGGCTGCGGCCGCGGCCGGTGAGTCGGGGCAGCCTGTAGCGCAGTTGGGCCAGCTCCACCTGGAGGCGCCCGGCGGCGCTGGCGGCCCGTTGGGCAAAGATGTCGAGAATCAGTTCACTGCGGTCGCTCACCGGCAGATCGAGGAGCCGCTCCAGATTGCGGGCTTGCACCGGTGTGAGCTCCCGGTCTGTCACTACCAGGGTGGCGCCGAGCCGCCGGGCCTCCAGGGCCGCTTCACCCACTTTCCCCTCACCCCAGAGGGTCTGGGGGGCAACCTGGCTGCGGCGCTGCTCCACCACTCCCACCGACACGGCACCGGCGCTGCCTACGAGTCCCTCCAGTTCGGCGATCAGGCGCTGGGCCCGGCCGCGGTCGCCGGGGGTGAGGGCTAGCAGCAGCACCCGTTCAGGGCCGTCTTGGCTGGCACCAAAGGCGCCAGCGCTGGCTGCATTTGGCGGGGTGAGGCTGAGGGGATCCCGGCCGCACAGCTCGGCTAGATCTTCAGTCGCTTCGCTTGCCCAGGGTTCGGCGGCGTCGGGGTGGGCCACCAACAGTTGGGCGGGCCATTGGCCCCCCGCCCCCGCCCTGTCGCCGAAGCGCAGCCAAACGATGGGCGCTATATCCAGCCCCACGATTCCCTCCTGGCGGCCGGCTTCGAGTTGTTTGGTTCGGCCGCAGCAGGTGATCAGCCGCAGCTCGGAGCCCTGGCGGCGCTCCGAGCCGGGCAGGCGCTCCAGCAGCCGGCCCGATTGCTCAAGCGGCCCCACCCAGAGCAGCCGGCACAGGCCCCGGCTATCCACTACCAAGGTGAGCGGCAGCTCCAGCTCACGGCTTTCGCTGGCAAGCCGCTGCAAGCAGAGCAATTCAGCTATCTGGTCGTCCGGATGGCGGCGGTGACAGAGGCGTTCCAGGCGTCTTTTTTGGGCGGGTCGCAAGCCGGCCGTACGCCCCGCCAGGCCGCCTTGTTTCACCACAGGCCTTGTTTCACCACAGATAGACAGCGATTACGGATTTGATCATGGGCGGGCCTTGCCCACCACAAGCTTGGGCTCCCGGCAGAATCACCGGGGCCAGTCCGCTAGCCAGCCGGCGACCACTTTGAACTGATGCGACTTACCAGGTAAGCGGGCCAGGTAGGCCAGTTTGCGGATCTGAAATGCCGCCGCTCCCGCCAGGGTGAATCCGCCGCCAACGAGGCTTGCTTCACCTCGGCCCAGGCTCATCATTTCGCCGAGGTCGTTGTAGTTGAAGGGATCGAGGGGTTCGCCAGCAAGGGAATGCATCAGGTTGCCGGCCAGGCACTCAGCTTGTTGGAAGGCCACTTGTGCCGTGGCTGGCAGGGGTAACTCCTGCTGGGCGATGTCGCCTAGGGCAAATAGGTGGGGCTGATCGACCAGCTGCAGGGTGGGCTCGCAGCTCAGTCGTCCAAGTCGGTCGACGGGAATTGGCGGCTGGCATTCAAGCGATTGAAAGCGCAGGCCTGCAGTCCAGATAACCCCATCAACCTTCAGCTGTTCCGAGCCCGCTGGCCCCAGCAGCGTCAGTCCACCTGGTTGCACCGCCTCGACGCGGGTGTGGGTTCGCAGCCTCACATCCCGGCGTTGCAGGGCCTGCTCAGCCTGTTCTCGGTTGAAGGCCTTGGCCTGGGGGAGCAGTCCGGGGCCCTGCTCAATCAGGTCCACAATCGTGCTCCCCTGCAATTGGTCGGCCAGCTTGCAGGCCAATTCCACCCCGCTGGCACCAGCTCCGACCACGGCCAAACGCTGCAGGGGCCGGGACCGTTCCTTCAAGGTATGGATTAGGCGCTGCAGCCGTTCCACGTCTGCCAAGGTGCGAAAACCGAGGCTGTATTCAGCTACGCCGGGGATGCCGAAGTCATTGGCCTGGGCACCCGTGGCCAGCACCAGGCGGCTGAAGGCCAGGCACCGGCCGCTGGCGGTATGGACCTGGGAAGACTGGGCTTCGATGCGCACAACCCGGTCCTGCAGCCAGGCCACCCCTTTGCCGGCCAGCAAACTGTCGTAGCGAGGTGCGATCTCCCAGCTGCGCAGTTCGCCGCTCAGCAGTTCGTAAAGCAGGGGTAGAAATAGGAAGCGATCGTTGGGTTCGATCAGCAGGATTGGTGGATGGTGGCGGCGCTCTGCCAGGGCGAGGGCGGTGTAAAGCCCACCAAAGCCCCCGCCCACGATCACCACCGGTGCGGTTGGCGGGGTCACCGCAGCCTGCGATCGCGCCGCCTCAGGATTCAGCATGGCTCTGGTGGTCTTTCGCCGGCACCTGCTTTTGAACCCTAACCAGCGACTTACTCAAAGGGCGATGATGGTTTGATGCAGATGGCCCAAGTCCCAGCTCTTTCACCCGATGGCACCGGCCGGCCGATCGATCTGGACGCTGCCAGGGCACTGCTTGCACCTTTGTCGGCCCAAGAGCGCCTGAGCTGGGCTCAGAGCACTTTCGGGGCAGGATTTGCTTTAACAACCAGTTTTGGCATTCAGTCGGCAGTTTTGCTGCACATGGCCAGTGAGCTGACCGCCAATATCGATCGGCCCGTAACCGTGATCTGGGTTGATACGGGCTATCTGCCGCCGGAGACCTATCAATACGCCGAGCGCCTGGTAGAGCAGCTCCAGCTTCAGTTAGTTGTGGCCCAGTCGGCCATGAGCCCGGCCCGGATGGAAGCTCTGCATGGCCGCCTTTGGGAAACCGACCAGCCGGGAGATCTGGCGCTTTATCACCGCATCCGCAAGGTGGAACCCCTCGATCGGGCCCTCACAGATCTGGCGGTGACCTGTTGGGCCAGTGGTGTGCGCGGCAGCCAGACCGATCACCGCAAGGCCATGGAACCGCTAGATGCGGTGCGTCAGCGCTGGTCGCTGCGGCCCCTTCTCTCCTGGAGTAAACGGGATGTTTACTACTACATGGAAGAGCACAAATTGCCCCAGCACCCGCTGTTTGAGCAGGGTTATTCCACGGTGGGCGACTGGCACTCCAGTGCTCCTGATCTAGGAGATGTCAGCGGCCGGGCGACCCGTTTCGGTGGTCTCCAACAGGAATGTGGCATCCATCTGCCGGGATTGATGGGCGAGGGCATCTGAGCGAGGGCCGTTGGCTGCTGATCGGCAATAGCCGATGGCACTGGGCAGAGGGTGAGCTGGGCGGCCTGCGTACGTGGAGTGCTCCAGCCGGTGTGGGCGAGTTTGAGGGGCTGGTTGCTTGGGCTGCGGTGGGTCCGGTGCCCGCCTCTGTTCCACTGCCGCTGGAGCGGCGTCTGCATTTGAAAGATGTGCCCTTGTTGGATCAGCCTGGCTGGCTGGGAGTGGATCGTGCCCTAGTGGGTTGGCGGGCCTGGTGCCTTGCCTCTGGCCCCGTCTTGGTGGCTGACGGCGGCACTGCCTTGAGCCTCACCCTGGTCACCAGCGAGGGCCGATTTCGGGGAGGACGGTTGCTAGCCGGAGCTGCCTTGCAGTTGCGGGCCCTGGCTGCTGAAACTGCAGGACTGCCTGGCTTGGACCTGCCCTTGGACCTGCCTTTGGACCTCTGGCCCCGCTCCACACCAGAAGCAATGGCCGCAGGGGTTTTGCGAGGTCTGGCGGGCGCCTTGGCCGCGGCAGGGCGTGAAGCCCAAACCAGCTGCCCTGGGTGCAGTTTTTGGCTCACGGGAGGGGATGGCCCCCTGCTGAAACCATTGCTGCAGCAGCTGCTAATGAGCTCCATGCCGCTGCAGTTGGCTCCGGACCTGGCCCTTGAGGCCTTGGCAGCACTCAGGCCAAGCCCAGATCGCTGAGGATGTCGTCAGCCATGGTTTCGGACTTCACCTTTGTGTAGATCTTTTCGATCTTTCCTTCTGCATCCACCACAAAGGTGTGGCGCATCATGCCCATGTATTCCTTGCCCATGAATTTCTTCAGCCCATAGCTCCCATAGGCCGCGGCCACTGCGCAGGGCTCGGCGTCGCTTAGCAAGGTGAAGGGAAGGTCATATTTGGCGATAAATTTGGCGTGGCTGCTGGCGCCGTCCTTGCTGATGCCGAGCACGGTGATGGCTTGCTTTTCGAATGCGCCCCACTGGTCGCGGAAATTGCAGGCTTCTTTGGTACAGCCGGGGGTGTCGTCCTTGGGATAGAAGTAGATCACCACCCGTTGGCCCTTGAACTGGGAAAGCTTCACCGCCGTTCCGTCTTGGTCTGGCAAGGTGAAATCAGGGGCGGGCTCACCGATCTGCAAGGTCATTGAACGTCCAACCGAACTCACGGGTGAGCCTAGGCAGCAGCTTGGATCTGCCGCAGCGCCCAGCCCCCCAGCTATGGCTGCGCTATCTGGAGGGGGGCGACCTCGGTTGTTTATCTATTGATGAATGGAGTTGGGGCTTGGCCCTGCCTGAGCTGCAGCGAAGTCGCTACTTCCAGAGCCGGGCTCTGCTCCGGCAGCAGCTGGCTGATGTGTTGGGCTGCGCTGGTGCCGCGGTGCCTCTCCATAGTCCGCCCGGCCAACCACCACTGTTAGGTAGTGGTCTGGGATGGGTCAGTCTCAGCCATAGCGGCGCTGGCTTGCTGATTGGCTACTCCGCCTCTGCCATCGGCGTAGACCTCGAATCCACCGCTCGACCTATTGAGCCGGCTGGATTGATGAGGCGGTTTTATCCAGAGCCTGAACAGGCGCAGTTGCGGGATTTGACTGGGGAGGCGCTACGGCAAGCGGTGCTCAACAGCTGGGTGTTGAAGGAAGCGGCTATCAAGTGGCGCCATCGCACCCTTGCCGCAGAACTTGCTCAGTGGTGTTACGACCACATCAGCGGTAGCTTGCTAAATCTCAGTGATGGGGCCAAGCCGGATCACAGCAGCGCTCTGCAGCAGGATTGGCGTTGGGCGGCGGTTGGTGAGGGTTGTGCAGGTTTGATGTTGCACTCGCCAGGACAGCCTGAAGAATTGATGGGGCAGCAGGGCGCATGATTGTTCTAAATACGCAGATTTACTACTGAAATCCAGCGGAAATCTTTCGGTTTTGTGTCGATGCGCCCCGCTGACTTGCATCTTTGGTGACATGCGGCACTGCGTGGCTACGTTCGGAATAAACTGATTCCATTCCTCTCGTGATCAAGCGCTTGCTGGCCGGCCTTTTTGTGGGTACGGCCCTCTCGGCGGTGGCTATGCCAGCGTCCGCCGCAGTCGACAACAATCTCCCCGTTCGTTGGAACACCGGCGGCGCCGTGTGGTCTACCAACCAGGATGCCTTTAATACATTCCTGCAGTCTGGTGAGGTCACCGATCGGGGCCTGGAAGGGGGCCTGAACCGCTCCGGCTGGACCGCTGCCGAGGTGCGTGAAGGCATGAACAAGTCCTACAACGTTGACTTCGTTGGCGTCTCCCGCTTCCTCTACTCGGATGCCGGTGTGAAGTTCCTCAAGAACCAAACCACCAGCTACTTCCCTTACTGGAGCATGAACACCTTCGCGGTGCAGGCTCTGCGCTCGGCGATCGTGGCCGATGCCCGTGACGGTCAGATCTCCTCGGCCGGCATCATGAATGCCCTGCCTACCGACATGCGCTTGGCCGACTTCTGCAACACCTACACCGGTGCCCAGAACGTCTGTGCCGAAGGCCGTTGCCAAGGTGACGCCCAGTGCACCTCCCTGCTCTCCTGGTACGTGTTCCTGCCGGCCTGCATCCAGGCCAACCAGATGGCGGATCCCGTGGCTCAAGTGCGCACAATGGCCCCGGCCCCGGCCCAGGTTCAGCAAGTCGAATCTGAAGCCATCCGCGGCCTCTGGTGAGCCTGGCCTTTTGGTGAGCATGGCCTTTGGTGTTCGACTCGCCTTAGGCGATTCGCGCCACCTCAGCTGCCCCGGCTTGCGCCGGGGCTTTTTTATGTGTTTAGGGGTTTTTGCAGTGCGTCCACTCGCCTTGCCCTTACCAAGGTGTGCTCAAGGGCCTGGGGCATGGGCTGGCCCAGCAGGCGGCTGAATGCTTCTCGCAGGCTTTGCACGGCTTCACTGGCTAGGGGCTTGCCCCGGAGTGCGGCCATCGCTTCGAGATAGGAGCTGGCCGGGGCCAGCCAGCGTTCGATCAGCTCGGCAGTCAGCACGAGTTGGATTGATTCCTGCCACTGCTCCTGTTGCACTCGCCATCCCGCGGCGATCAAGCTGCGTTGGCTGAATAGGCCGGTGCTCTGGGCCTGGATCAGTCGCTGCCCCTCCAGGTGAGTTAGCTCCTCCAGCAAGGTTTGTAGGGAGGTTTCTGCCGTGCCGAGCAGGGCCCGCAGGCCTGCTGCTGGCCCGAGTTGGGGAGTGCTGAACAGCAGGCGCCATTGGCCGGTTTGGCCCAGCAGCGCGCCTGCCTGGCCGATCCAGGCCTCGATTTGTTCGGCGCTGAGGCCCTGCCAGGGTTGCCGCGCTATCACCCAGTCGAAGCGGGCCCCGGAGTCAAGGGCGAGTTGCGGTTCGAGCTGGGAGCTAAGGGCGGCAGGGGTTTGGGGAGGCACCAGCAGCAGCTGGGGTTGGCGCAGGCTGTCGAGCACCTTCAGCTGGGCTTGCAGCCGCTCCCGGTCGGAGGCCTGGGCCACGGTGATCACTACCCCGCCCTCGGGCGTAGCGGCCAGGGGATCAAGGGCCCATAGCAACGACCTCGCTTCCAGCACCAGCACCCGCGCTTGGCGTTGCCAGATCACTCCTGCCCAGAAGCGATGTCTCAGGGTGTCGAGTCGTTCTCCCTCGGCGGCGGCTTGCCGCTGCAGCCAGCGCTCCAGCTGGGGATCTTCCGGACTGCTGCTAAGCACGTCGCCCTGATCCGCCGCCATCTCAGCGGCAGCCGCCAGCTGGGCGGCCCGTCGCTGTTGCAGGCGCTCGCGCCTCTGGCCCTCCCAGCCCAGGCTGCCCGGTTGCCAGAAAATCTCACCTTGAAGTGCGCCAGGCAAATACTGCTGGGCTACCCAGTGCTCGGCGTAGGCATGGGGGTATCGGTAGCCCACTCCATCGCCAAAAGCCTGGCCATCACGGTTGGCATCGCGCAGGTGGGCGGGCACCTGTTGGCGGTTGGCGCTGCGCACGCTTTTTAGGGCATCGAAGAAACCGAGCAAGCTGTTGCTCTTCTCCGCTCCCGCCAAATAGAGAGCTGCCTGGGCCAGCGGGTAAAGCCCCTCTGGCAATCCCACTCGCTCGAAGCTGGCCGCGCAGGCTTCCACCACCACCACGGCCTGGGGATCGGCTAAGCCGATGTCTTCCCCGGCAGCGATCAACATGCGCCGGAAGATAAAGCGCGGGTTTTCGCCCGCCTCCACCATGCGGGCCAACCAGAAAAGGGCCGCATCTGGATCGGAACCGCGCAATGATTTGATGAAGGCGCTAATTGTGTCGAAGTGGGCATCCCCCTGCTTGTCGTAGAGCACCGCGCGCTGCTGAATCGACTCCTCGGCGATGGTCAGATCGATCCTGATGGAGCCATCAGCACCGGGAGGAGTGGTCTCCACCGCCAGCTCCAGGGCATTCAGCAAGCTGCGGGCATCGCCGCCGGCCACATCAACCAGGTGGTCGGCCGCTGCTGCGGCTAAGTCAATCGAGCGTTCGCCATAGCCCACTGCCGGATCCCGCAGGGCCCGTTCCAGCAGCTGGCGCAGGTGTGCTGGCTCAAGCGGTTGCAGGCGAAACAACCGCGAACGGCTTACCAGGGCTTTGTTCACCTCGAAAAAGGGGTTTTCGGTGGTAGCTCCGATCAGATTCACCGTGCCGTTTTCTACCCAGGGCAGCAGGGCATCTTGTTGAGCACTGTTGAAACGGTGCACCTCGTCGATGAACAGGGTGGTGCGCAGGCCATGGTGCGCCAGGCGCTGCTGGGCCGCATCCACCTCGGCCCGCAGATCCTTGACGCCGGCAAGTACGGCATTGAGGCTGCTGAAGTGGGCCCTGGTGCTGCCAGCAATGATCCGGGCCAGGGTGGTTTTGCCCACCCCCGGCGGGCCGTGCAGGATCAGGTTGCCGACTCGATCTGCGGCGATGGCGCGGCGTAGCAGTCGTCCTACGCCGAGGATCGACTCCTGACCGACGAAGTCATCAAGGCTGCGGGGCCTGAGCCGGTCTGCCAGGGGGGCGGCCCTGGCCAGGGTTATGTCGCGTTGATGGCTGAACAGGTCGCTCACGAGGTCGCCGCAGCGCCGTTCTGAGTCCATCATCGGGCCGCCGGCGATACGCTCCGGCCATGCGGCGCGCCCGATCCACCATCACACCCATGCTCCGCCCTGTTGTTTCCCCGCTATTGATTTTCACGGCGATGGCCTCTGCCCTGGTTGTGGGGTGTCAGCAGGGGCGCGAGCCAGCCCCGCGGCTGCCTGTGGTGCAGAGCCAGCGCCTGGAAACTGCTGAATTTCAAGCCAGTTTTGACACCGTGAGCACCCTGGAGGCAGAGGAGGAGGTGGATCTGGCGGCCCAGGCGGGGGGCCGCATTCAGCGATTGTTGGTGCGCCAGGGAGATCGGGTGCGCCAGGGCCAGCTGCTGCTGGTGCTCGACCAGGCCCAGCTCAGGGCTGAGGTGGCCAGCCTGCGCGCTCAGATGCAGACCAACCGCCTCAATTACCAGCGCTATCAGGATCTGGCCCGTCAAGGTGCTGCCAGTGCCCTGCAGCGGGATGAATTTCGCCAGGCCTACGTCGCTGCCCGCGAAGCCTTGGTTGCCCGGGAAGCCGATCTCGCCTTCAAGGATCTGCGGGCGCCGATCAGCGGCACGGTGGCCGATTTGCGCGTCAAGCAGGGCGATGTGATTGCTGCGGGCGTGCCGATTACCCGCTTGATCCGCAACGACAATCTCCTGGCTCGCATCGATGTACCTGCCACCTATGCCGATCGTGTTCGGCCTGGTCAGCGGGTGCTGCTGCTGGCCGCCTCCAGCTCCCAGCCCCTGGCGGAGGGCCCGGTGATCTCGGTGGATCCGGGGGTGAGCGCCCCAACTCAGACGCTGCTGGTAAAGGCGTCGTTTGCTAACCCGCGGGGCAGCCTGCGCAACGGCCAGCGCAGTCGCACGCGACTGGTGCTGGATCGACGCCAGGAGTTGGCCGTTCCCTTCACCGCGGTGACCCGGTTGGCAGGACAGCCATTTATTTATTTGGTGGGCAGCTTGGCTGAGCTGGAGCGGCGGCCGGGCAAGGCCCCCATCGCCGAGCTGCGCCGGTTGCCGAGCGGCACCCTGTTTGCCTTGCAAACTCCAGTGCAGATAGGAGATATGCAAGGAACCCTCTATCCACTGCAGCGGGGGGGGCAGGGTGTTGCTCAGGAAGGCGATCGGCTGATTACCGCTGGCCTGCTCAACCTGCGCCATGGTGCTCCGGTGCAACTTGCGAGGCAGGCCAAAAAGCCAGGCATCCGGTAGCTTGCCTTTCGATGCTCAGTGGATGTGAACAGAGCGGTTGCGGCCTCCTCTCTTATAGGCCTGCTGTGCGTAGGAGGGTGCACCACCAAACAGGCCTCCCGGACGCCGCTGGTAGTGCAGTCCGAAACCATCGGCGAGGCTGATTTCAGCCCCTCGATTGAGGTGATAAGCCAGCTCAGCTCCACCAGTGATGTGGCACTGCGCCCCGAGGTTGATGGGCGGGTGGTGAAGATCCTCGCGACCCAGGGCCAGCGGGTGAAGGCGGGCCAGCCGATCTTGGTGCTCGACAACGTGCAGCAATCGGCAAGCCTGGATGCCAGCAAGGCCGAGGCCCGTAAGGATCTGGTTAACGCGGAGCGCTACATCTTTTGAACGAGCAGGGAGCGGTATCCACCAAGGATCGCGACTTCTATGTCACCCAGGCGATTCAAAGCCGCGACCAAGTGCGCGCCAATGCGGCCACCTTGGGCTACAAATTCGTGACGGCACCGATCAGCGGTGAGATCGGCGATCTCGATACGGTGAAGTTGGGTGATTACGTGCGCCAGGGACAGGCGATCACCGGCATTGTCGACAACTCAAGTCTTTGGACCCTGATGGATGTGCCCGCCACCCGCTCATCGCGGGTGGCGCTTGGCCAGATCGTGCAGCTGGTGACCCAGGGCAATCCGCCTCTATCTGCGACGGGGAAGGTGGTGTTTATTTCCCCTTACTACGGAGTGAGCGGTAGTAGTTCTTCGCCAAACACGGTGCTGGTCAAGGCCTCCTTCCCCAACGCAACCGGCCAGCTCAAAACAGGTCAGTACGTGCGCAATCTGATTGTCACCGGCAACACCCGCCAGCTTTCCGTGCCGGTGCAGGCAGTGATGATGCAGGCCCAGCAGCCTTTTGTTTATCGAGTGCTGCAACTCAGCCAGGTGCTCGCCAAGATCCGCGCCTCCACCCAAATTCCTGAGGCGCAGAAGCAGAAGCTTGAGGCCCTGCCGCCCACTACTCCGATCGTGGTGCAGACCCCAGTGCAGCTTGGGGAGCTGGAGGGCAATCGCTACCCGCTGGTCTCCGGTCTGCAGAAAGGAGAAATGGTGGTCGTCTCAAATACGGCGCTGTTGCGTACCGGCATGCCAGTGAAACTCTCGAGCGGAAGCAACTGAGAAAGATATGTCACTCTCCGATAATTTCATCAAGCGGCCTGTCCTTACTACCGTTTGCAGCATCCTGATCGTGCTGCTGGGAATCATTGCTATCCCCAGCCTGCCAATTGAAAACCTGCCGAATATTGCGCCACCGCTTATTCAGGTGACCTCTAATTACGGCGGTGCTAATTCCATAGTGACGGAACAGGCCGTTACCAATCCGCTAGAGCAGCAGATCAACGGTGT
The DNA here is from genome assembly GCF_024345355.1 of Cyanobium sp. WKJ7-Wakatipu. Lineage (NCBI taxonomy): Bacteria > Bacillati > Cyanobacteriota > Cyanophyceae > Synechococcales > Prochlorococcaceae > Cyanobium > Cyanobium sp. WKJ7-Wakatipu. Next base: position 242 of record NZ_JAGQAY010000032.1, on the reverse strand, counting down.
GCCGGGCGCGGCCTATATCTCATCGACTAGCTCAAATACTGGTCAGAGCATTATTCAGGTTTATTTTGAGGAAGACACGGATATCAACATCGACCAGGTAAACGTTCAAAACCGCGTCGTGATTACCCATAAGCCTCCGCAAGCCTGAGATCGCGCTCCGTGCAAGGCGTGCAGCAGCAGACTGCATTGGCGATCCGTTCCGTCATCGCAACCATTGAGAAACGCCGGTTGAAGCGGAAGCA
>NZ_JAGQAY010000031.1:0-28511 GCF_024345355.1 Cyanobium sp. WKJ7-Wakatipu | reverse complement strand
TGCTTCCGCTTCAACCGGCGTTTCTCAATGGTTGCGATGACGGAACGGATCGCCAATGCAGTCTGCTGCTGCACGCCTTGCACGGAGCGCGATCTCAGGCTTGCGGAGGCTTATGGGTAATCACGAATCCAAAAATATCGGGAAATAATAAAATTACCCCTGGCGCAGCCACTGCGCAGCATCACAGGCGTGATAAGTGAGTATCAAATTAGCGCCAGCCCGCTTAAAGCACAGAAGGGTTTCCAGCACCACGGCCCGCTCGTCGATCCAGCCCTTTTCAGCGGCGGCCTTCACCATGGCGTATTCACCACTTACGTTGTAAGCCGCAATTGGCAGCTCGGTTTCGCCACGCAGACGGTAGATGATGTCTAGGTAGGCAAGGCCAGGCTTAACCATTAAAATATCAGCGCCCTCCTGTTCATCGAGCAGGGCTTCGGTGAGCGCTTCACGTCCATTGGACGGATCCATTTGATAGGTTGATTTATCATTCGGAATTGGCTTGCCCGCGCCAACCCGAGGGGCAGAATCAAGAGCTTCGCGGAAGGGGCCGTAATAGGCGGAAGAGTATTTAGCTGTATAGCTAATAATGCCGATATGCTCGAACCCCTCCTCATCGAGGGCTTCGCGGATAGCCCCAACTCGTCCATCCATCATGTCGCTGGGGCCAATCAGATCCGCCCCGGCCCGAGCTTGGGCAACGGCTTGGCGACAGAGAATCGCCACCGTTTCATCGTTGAGCACTACCCCTTCCTCGCTAACGATGCCGTCATGGCCGTCACAGGAGTAGGGATCGAGGGCCACGTCCGTCATGATCGCCATCTCGGGGTGCACCTCCTTAAGCCGGCGAATAGCTCGGGGTATCAGGCCACCTTCGTTGAAGCATTCGGCGCCGTCTTCGGTTTTAAGGCCATCGGCCACCTTGGGGAACAGCACAACGCAGCGGATGCCCAAGTCCCAAGCGCGGCCCACCTCCTGCACCAAGCCTTCGAGGCTCCAGCGCATAGCTCCTGGCATGGCACCAATTGGCTCGTTGGTGGCGCCTTCGTGCACGAAGAGCGGATAAATAAAGTCGGTAGCACTTAGGTGATGCTCCCGCACCATCGCCCGCAAAGCCGGGGTGCGGCGCAATCGGCGGGGACGGTAGGTGAGCTCCATGAAAACGGCCTGGCTGGCGTGGATCCTAGAGACGGGCCGCCTGAATCCAGCCAGAGCGGGGATCGGCGCTGCGGGCAACACGCAACTGCTCCAGCAGCTGGCGCTCCTCGGCGCTGAGCTGCTCAGGCAACTTCAGCACCGGCGTAAGCAGCAGGTCGCCGCGGCCATCCTTGAGGGGCCAGCCCTTGCCCTTGAGCCGCAGGCTGCGGCCCAGGGTCATACCAGGCGGCACCTGCACGGAGGCCTCACCGTCGGGGGTCGCCACCCGCACCTCACCGCCGAGGGCCAATTCATCGAGGCTGAGGGGCAGCTCAGCGCGCAGCTGGTCGCCATCGAGCTTCCACACAGGATGCTCCTGCAGTTGCAGGTTGAGGTACAGGTCGCCGCGGCGGCCGGTGCCGGGCTGCAGGTTGCCCTTGCCCTTCAGCCGCAGGCGGCTGCCGTGCTTCACCCCTGGCGGGATGCGCACCTGCACCCGCTCGTCGTTGACGGCCAAGGTGCGCTCGGAGCCGCGGAAAGCGTCGGCAAAGGAGAGGCTGATGCTGGCTTCTGCATCGAGATTGATCGGGGCGCTGCGGCCGACGCCAGGCATGCCGCCAGCAAAGCCACCAGGGAAGCCTGAACTGAAACCAAAACCGCCCGGGGCACCGCCGGGAGCGGGGCCGCCAAATCGACCTAGCAGGTCGTTGATGAAGTCGTCGAAGTTGCCATAGCGGCCAAAATCAACATCAACGCCGCCACTGGCCGAGCCACCGCCCGCCTGGCTCCAGTACTGGCCAAATTGTTCGTAGCGCCGGCGTTTATCAGGATCGGAGAGCACTTCATAGGCCTCGCTCACCTCTTTGAACTTGGCCTCAGCCCCAGCATCGCCGGGGTTCACGTCCGGATGGTACTGACGGGCCAGCTTGCGAAAGGCGCGCTTGATGGCGTCGGCATCAGCGCCACGCTCAACCTCGAGGACACTGAAGTAATCGCGGTAGCCGTTCGCGCTCATCGACCCCAAAACCACCGCACCTGTTAAGTGTCTCAGCCGCTGGGAACTTCCGCTGGGCCAAGGAAGGGCGGAAGGCCGAACGCGGCGGCGCGGCCATCGGCTGTGTTTTGCCCACACACACAGGCAAAAGCAAGCAACGGAACTAGTTTTGATTGTTGCTTCTGGAAGCTGATGTCCTGGTTTGGCTCCCTGCGCTCCGGCCTGCTTATCGCCCTCAGCACTGTGCTGCTTGGCTTTACGGCCACTGCCAGCGCCGGTAGCGGCGGCACAACTTCCGGCAGCTCCACCACTGCCACCTTGGGGGAAGCCCTTTCTGCTTCTACGCCGGAGCAAAAAGAGCTAAGTGCCCACCTGCGCGCTAAGGGAGCTGTTTTTTATGGCGCCTGGTGGTGCCCGGCCTGCTTCCAGCAAAAAAACCTGTTTGGCAAGGAAGGGGGCAATTCCCTCCCCTATGTGGATTGCGACAAAACTGACGATGGCCGTAGCCGCTGCATGGCCGCCCAGATACGGGCTTTCCCGACCTGGGACCTGGCGGGCAAGGAGCGCCGCGAAGGCGTACAAACAATTGAAGAGCTCAAAGTGTGGAGCGGCTTTACCGGAGCTGCCAAGCCAAGCCAGCCTTGATTCCTAGTCGCCTCTCAATATGTCTTCGAATCTGCTGAAAGCAGCTCTGGTTGCGGCCGTCTTTTTGCCAGCCGGCAATGCAATAGCCCAAGGATTGGCGCCCATGGTTGGAGCCAGCGCTATTCAAGGCACCCTGCAGGGCACCTCCATGCCTGCTTATTCAGGTGCGCTCGATAAAGCCCGCAACACCGTCAACACCGCCACCACCCAGCAAGCTGCAGCAGGTTCAGGCTCCAGCCCAGGCCCTTCCTCCGCTCCGGTTAGCTCAACTCAAAAAACGGCTAGCGGTGCGTCCAGCGGCGCTTCGGTAAACGGCCAGGCGATTCCGTTTTGCTCCCATGGCGGCCTATGCCAGGGCGCAGTGATGCGGGCAATCGGGCGACCCTGAAGCAGCTGCCGTGCAAACCCTGCGCTCCCTGGGCGATCTCTGAAGCGCAAGGCTCAGAACAATCCTGGGGTTCTTAGTTGCGAGTTAGGGGCGAGGCGCTCGAGCGGCGCAGTGAATCTGAGCCGCTGCTCGTCCCAGGCTGCCAACAGCGCAGCCAAGGCAACCAGCGCAACCAGGCCAATGCCTAAAGAGAGACCTGGGCGCCTCGATCGGGAGCGCCGCTGACGCCGGGGCGTCTGGACTGCCCCCAGCGGCCTGGCGCAACCACCACACACCAGTCGTCCAGCCAGGCTGCGATCCGCCTTAACCGACCAACTGCCGCAGTGGGGACAGGCCATCGCTCGGACGAGCTGCAATGGGAAGGCCCCTTCCAGGGCCCATGGATCATTTGGGTGATAAGGCTGACCTCACCCCATCTCCCTTACAGGGTCAGGCAGCCACAGGGGCGGTCTGACGGGAGAAAGCAACGATGTTGTTCGCTGTTACGTGTGTGCTCTTACCGAGCAGGCTTCAGTCACCCTCCTTATACCCCGTCGAAACCATTGCAGCCCCGTTTAAGTGGAGCTGAGCGGAATCGAACCGCTGTCCGAAGCACTGGTGTGAGCCACCTAGTCAGGCCGAAACCTGACTGGTTCATTGTGGCAGCAAGCAAGGGCAGGCGCAGGGGTGGGCATCACCGAACCAAACAGCACATCAATCAGCGGCATAGCGGTTGTGCCACCGGGGCTCGAAGAAGCCGCGGCAGCTGAGCTCACGGCCTTGGGCTGCCAAGCCGCAGCACGCCTACGCCGGGCCGTGCGCTTCCAAACAGACCTGGCTGGCTTCTACCGGCTGCACCTGCAAGCCCGCCTGCCCTTCCGGCTCCTGCTTGAACTGGCTCAATTTCCCTGTCGCAGCAAGGACGAGCTCTACGACGGTGTGCAGCGCGCCGTCGACTGGAGCCGCTGGCTGCCTCCTGGCGCCACCTTCCGCGTCGATGCCACCGGCAGCGCTCCTGGCCTCAACCACAGTCACTACAGCGCCCTGCAGGTCAAAAATGCCCTGGTGGATCTACAGCGCCAGCAGTGGGGCGCCCGCTCCTCCGTTGACCTGGATGATCCCGACCTCTCCATCCATCTGCACCTTGGCGGCGGCGAAGCAGCCCTGAGCCTCGATGGCAGCGGCGGCAGCATGCACCGCCGCGGCTACCGGGCTGCCATGGGCCTGGCCCCGCTCAAGGAAAACCTCGCCGCCGGCCTGATCGCCCTCACTGGCTGGGATGGCTCGGTGCCCCTGGCCGACCCCCTTTGCGGCTCCGGCACCCTGCTGATTGAGGCGGCCTGCATGGCCCTGGGCCGGGCGCCGGGTCTGGGCCGCCGCTTCGCCCTGGAGCGCTGGCCAAAGTTCGACTCCCAGCTCTGGCAGCAAGAGCGGCAAGCGGCCAGCTCCCTGGCCCTAGAGACGCTCCCCAGCGGAGAAGCTCTGGCGCCGATCGTTGGCAGGGAGCAAGATCCCGGCGTGCTTGATCAAGCCCACAGCAACGCTGAGGCTGCCGGCATCGCAAGTGCCCTGGAACTGAGCCTGGGCGACTGCCGCGACTTCGTGCCTCCGCCAGGGCCGGGCATCTTGGTGTGCAACCCGCCCTATGGGGAGCGCATCGGCGAGCGTGATGCTCTGGAGCCTCTCTACGCCGACCTGGGCCGCATGGTGAAAGAGCGTTGCGGCGGCTGGAGCCTGTGGCTGCTCAGCGGCAACCCGGAGCTCACCGGCGCCCTCAAAATGAAGGCCAGCCGCCGCATCCCAATCAGCAACGGAGGCATTGACTGCCGCTGGCTGCACTATGAGGTGCGTTAACGACCCAGGATTGCGCGAGTGGTTTTACTGAGACCTGCGGTGGTCTGGGGCAGGTAGGGCCCCTTGAGCAGCTGGCCGCCCACCCGCACAAACACCCCGGCCAGCACCAGATCCAGGGCAGCCACCACCAGGGCGGCGTGGATCCAACTCAGCCCCTGGGCGTCGTGCAGCCACAGCAGCAGGGCCAGCTCGGCGCCGATCAGCGCCAACAGCAGCAGCGCCAGGCCACCGCTGAGCAGCAGGCCACCGCTGATCAGGCGCCGCTTCTCCCGGTCCACTTCCTGCAGGGCGATGCGCACGTGCAGGTCCATCACCGAGGTCATCAAGGCACCGACCCGGCCGGCCGCCACCCGGGCAGGGCCTGGCGAGTTCGGATCCGTCATGAGGAACGCCGGCCCGAGGCGAGCAGCAGACCGAGCAGCACCCCGACGCCGGTGGCGATGCCGATCGCCATCAGCGGACGCTCCCGCACCGGCTTCTCAATGCGAGGCCGCAAGGTGGTGTTGAGCTCATCGAGCAGGTTTTCCAGCTGGGCCTCCAAGGGCGCCAGGTTGTCCGCTAAGCGGCTGGTCTGGTCCCCGGCCACCTCGAGCAGCTCAAGCAACTGGTCCTTCACCGCACTAGCGGTGCGGCCGGTCTGGCTGGAAATCACCTCAACCACTTCATCAAAACTGCCCCGGGTGGCCTCCAGGGTCTGGCGGGCAACGGCCGGCCACTCCCGCTGAATGGTGGGGATCAGGGTCTCAAAACGGTCGCGGAAGCCCTCTGGGCTGGCGGCGCGGGGAGGCGTTTCAGCGGTCATGGCAGTTCTGCGGTCATGGTGAGAGAGGGCGACTGCGAAGCTCAGACCACAAGGTAAGGAGGGGGTTGAGCTTTCGAAACCCTCCGCTACATTTCTGCTGCTCGGCGCACGGGCCTGTTGGTTCACATCAATCAGGTCGAGCTCACCCACTTCAAGTCCTTTGGCGGCTCGATCACGATCCCGCTGCAAGAAGGTTTCACGGTGGTCACGGGCCCCAACGGCTCCGGCAAAAGCAACATCCTTGATGCGGTGTTGTTTTGTCTGGGCCTAGCCAGCAGCCGCGGCATGCGGGCAGATCGCCTGCCGGATCTAATCAACAGCGCCATGCTGCGCGAGGGCAAGGCCGCCGAAACCTCGGTGAGCGTGCGCTTTGACCTCAGTGAGTGGCAACCCGACCAGGCCGAAGCTGGCCTGGAGCCGCCCGAAGAAGGGCCCTGGATCAAGCCAGGCCAACAGGAGTGGACGGTGAGCCGGCGCCTGCGGGTTGCCCCCGGCGGCACCTATGCCAGCAGCTTCAGCGCCGATGGGGTGAGTTGCAATTTGCAACAGCTCCAAAGCCAGCTGCGGCGCCTACGGGTGGATCCGGAAGGCAGCAATGTGGTGATGCAGGGAGACGTCACGCGCATCGTCTCGATGAGCGCCCGGGACCGGCGCGGCATCATCGACGAGCTAGCTGGTGTCGCCCTATTCGACAGCCGCATCGAACAGAGCCGCGGCAAGCTTGATGAGGTGCAAGAGCGTCAGGAGCGCTGCTCAATCGTGCAGCAGGAGCTGCTCAGCTCCCGCCAGAAACTTGAGCGTGACTGCGCCAAAGCCCGCACCTATCAAGACCTGCGCCAGCGCCACCACAACGGCCGCATGCAGGAGCAGGTGCTGGCCTTTGAAGCAGCCCAGGCGAACCAAGCTGCCCTGCGGCAACGCAGCGCCAGCCTCGCCAGTCAGCAACAGGCTGAACGCGAGGCGATCAGCGAGGGAGAAACGGGCCTGGCTGCCGCCGCCACCGTGCTCGAGCAACTCCAAGCTGAGGTAAAAGCCCTAGGTGAAGATCAGCTGATCGCCGTGCAGGCCGAGCTGGCAGGCCTGGAGGCCAGTGGCCGCGAACTAACCCGCCAGGCAGGCAAACACCAGCTCGATGCCGAGGCCCTGCAACGCCAGCGCCACGAGCTGGCCCGCACTCAGGGCGAGCTGCGCCAGCAGCAGCAGGCCCTCGAGACCAGTTCCGACCAAGCCGCTCTCAGTGATGCCGACGCCGGCTGCCGCGATGCCGAAGCCGCCGTGGAGCTATCGCGCCGCCGGCTTGGCGAGGTGGCGGGGCGCTCCGGCAGCTGGTTGGAAGAACAGCAGCAGCGCAGCCGCGCCCGCCAGCAGCTCGGCGAGCAGATCAGCCCCCTGGAGGCCGAGCGTCAGCAATTACAGGAGCGGCTGCGGCAGCACCAGGAGCGCCTGGCCGAGCTCGGCGCCGAAGAGCAGCAGGAAGGGGCCAGCCATCGCAGTGCCCAGCAGCAACTGGAGGCCACCGAAAGCAGCTGGCAGCAAGTGCTGGAAGCCACCCGCCTGGAGCAGCAGCAGGTGCAGGAGCTAGCCGAAGCCCTGGCCCTTCAGCAGCGAACCCGCAGCCGCCTCGAGCAGGAGCAAACCCAGCTCGAGCGCGAAATCGCCCGGCTAGACAGCCGCCGCGACACTCTGCAGGAAAGCCGCGGTACCGGCGCCCTGCGGGTACTGCTGGAGGCTGGCATGGACGGCATCCACGGGCCGGTGGCCCAGCTCGGCGAAGTGGAGGAGCGGGTGCGCCTGGCGCTGGAAGTGGCCGCCGGCGGCCGCCTCGGCCAGGTGGTGGTCGACGACGACCGCATCGCCGCCCGGGCGATCGAGCTGCTCAAAAGTCGCCGGGCAGGCCGGCTTACCTTCCTGCCGCTCAACAAGATTCGGGGTGGCTCCGGTAGCGGCTCCAGTGGTAGCGGCGGAGCCGCCCTGCAACGCGGGGGAGCAGCAGGTGGCCCTGCAAGCGGTGGGCTGGTGGGCAAGGCGGTGGATCTGGTGGGTTACGAGCCCGTTTACGCCGAGGTGTTCCGCTACGTCTTCGGCGACACCCTGGTGTTCGACAGCCTGGCCAATGCCAGACGCGAACTGGGCCGCTGCCGGGCCGTGACCCTCGACGGCGAACTGCTGGAGAAGAGCGGCGCCATGACCGGCGGCAGCCTGCAACAGCGGGGCAGCCAGCTCAGCTTCGGCCGCAGCCAGGACGGCGACGAAGCCGCACCCCTACGCCAGCGCTTGCTGGAACTGGGCGAGAGCCTGCTGGCCTGCCGGCGCAAGGAAGCCGAGCTGGGCCAGCAGCTCGAGGCCCTGCGCCCCCGGCTGCTCTCACACCAGCAGCGCCAGGCGGGCCTGGAGGCCGAGCGCAGCGCCGCCCAGCGGGCCCTAGCCCCCCAACTGCAACGCCAGCAGCAGCTGGGCAGTCGCCTGGGCCAACTGCAGGAGGCCTTGCAGAGCGATCTGCAGCGCCAGCAGCAACTCGAATCCCTGCTGTTGCCGTTGCAGCAACAACGCATCGCCTTGGAAGAGGCCGAAGCTGCAGTGCAATCCTCCGGCGATGCAGCCCGCTGGCAGGGACTGCAGAGCGAGCTGGAGGCGGCCGACTCGGCCCTGGCCGCGGCCCGCAGCCAGCGTGATGGGCTGCTGGCGGCCCGGCGCGAACGGGCCCTGAGCGCCGAGCGCCTCAGCAACCAGCTCGAGGCCCTGAGCGCCGATGAACAGCGGCTGGTGGCCGCTGTTCACACCCTGGTGGAGGAGCGAGCTCGCTGGAAAGAGCAGCACCAGGCGGATCAGGAGCGGCGCAGCACCTTGGCAGCCGAGCAGCAGCAGCTGCAAACCCGCTTTGGCGAAAGCCGCCGCGCCCGCGATGCCGCCGAAGCCCAGCTGGCCGCCCAGCGCCAGGCCCTGCAACAGCGCCAATGGGAACTGCAACGCCTCGGCGAGGAGCTCGAATCGCTGGCCGAACAGCAGCGTGGCGACCAGCTGCGCCTCGAACAACTGGAGCGGGAACTGCCTGAGCCAAGGCCGGAGATTCCCGCAGAAGTGCGGGAGGCGGGTCTGGAAGCCCTGCAGGCGGAGCTGCGCAGCCTGCAGGGCCGGATGGAAGCCCTCGAACCGGTGAACATGCTCGCCCTCGAGGAGCTTGAGCAGCTCGAAACCCGCTTGGCGGAATTAGAGGAGCGGCTCGAAGTGCTCAGCAAGGAGCGCGAAGAGCTGCTGCTGCGCATCGAAACCGTGGCCACCCTGCGCCAGGAGGCCTTCCTTGAAGCCTTCACAGCGGTGGATGGCCATTTCCGCACAATCTTTGAAGGGCTATCCGATGGCGAGGGGCACCTGCAGCTGGAAAACCCGGAAGCACCCCTTGAAGGTGGCCTCACCTTGGTGGCCCACCCCAAGGGCAAGGCGGTGCGGCGTCTCAACTCCATGAGTGGCGGCGAGAAATCGCTCACGGCGCTGAGCTTCCTGTTTGCCCTGCAGCGCTTCCGCCCTTCGCCCTTCTATGCATTAGACGAAGTCGACAGCTTTCTCGACGGCGTCAACGTGGAGCGCCTCGCCGCCCTGATTGCCGGCCAGGCAGACCAGGCCCAATTCATGGTGGTGAGCCACCGGCGCCCGATGATCGCCGCCGCAACCCGCACCATTGGTGTCACCCAGGCCCGGGGCGCCCACACCCAGGTGGTCGGGTTACCGCCCGCTGCCTGAGCCGCCCCTTCCCCAGCGGAGCAGGTGAGCCACAATGGGCCGACTGGGCCACGGGTACGACCCTTTCATTGACCTCCTCCATCCCCCCTTCCTCCGATCCCGGGGCAACGGCTGCCGCCCCAAGTGATCGCCTCTGGTTGCGCTCCGAGCTGATGGGCACCCAGGTGATCACCCGCGACACCGGCCGCCGGCTGGGCGTGGTGGGCGAGGTGGTGGTGGATATCGACCGGCGCGAAGTGGTGGCGCTGGGCCTGCGCGACAACCCTCTGACCCGCTTCCTGCCAGGCCTGCCGCGCTGGATGCCCCTCGACCGGATCCGCCAGGTGGGCGATGTGATCCTGGTTGATTCCGCCGATTCGCTGGCGGAGGGCTTTAACCCTGACCGTTACGGCAAGGTGATCAACTGCCAGGTGATCACCGAAGCGGGCGACCAGCTGGGCCGGGTGCTGGGCTTCAGCTTCGACATCGAAACCGGCGAGCTTGCCACCCTGGTGATCGGCGCCCTGGGAGTGCCCCTGCTGGGTGAAGGCGTGCTGAGCACCTGGGAGCTCACGGTTGAGGAAATCGTCAGCAGCGGGCCGGATCGAATCATTGTTTACGAGGGCGCCGAAGACAAGCTCAAGCAGTTGGGCTCCGGGCTGCTCGAGAAGCTTGGTATTGGTGGGCCGAGCTGGGAGCAGGAGGAGAGGGATCGCTACCGCACCGGCATGGTGCCCGTGGAAAACCAACTGGCTGCAGGCCAGCCGGCAGTGCAGGAACAGCGCCGCATCCAGCCGGCCACCAGCCAGACCTTCGAGCCCGATGAGGAGTTCGATTACGTCGAACTCAATGAGCAGCGCCAACGGGAACCCCTGCGCCAGCGCCGCTACCTCGATGACGAGGAGGAGAGCCGCTACGAGGAATCACGTTACGAAGAGCGTCCAGCTGAACCCAGTCGCCGCCCTCTGCAGGCCGAACCCCTGCCAAGGCAGGTTCGCCCCCTCGAGGCTCGATCTCTTGATGCTCGACCACTTGATGCTCGACCACGAGAAACTCGCCCCCTAGAGAGGCGGCCAGCCCCCACCCCTTACCGCGAACCCCTGGATGTGGAGGCTGAAGACCTGGCCAGCAACGACCTAGAAGATCCCTGGTGAAATAGTCCAGGATCGAGGCTCAATAGCCCTCTCAGCTCGCCTTGAAAGCCAGGGACGCCGAATTGACGCAGTGGCGCTGACCGGTTGGGGCCGGGCCGTCGTTGAAGACGTGGCCAAGGTGGGCGTCGCAATTAGCGCAGCGAATTTCGGTGCGCACCATGCCGTGGGCCTTATCGGTGTGGGTGCTGATGGCAGCAGCGCTCACCCCATCCCAGAAGCTGGGCCAGCCGGTACCGGAATCAAACTTGGTGGCGCTGCTGTAAAGCTCGGCATCACAGCAGATGCAGTGGTAGCTGCCATTGCCCTTCTGGTTCCAGTAGGCGCCGCTGAAGGCACGCTCGGTGCCGCCCTGGCGGGCAACCCGGAACTGCTCAGGCGTCAGCTGCTGGCGCCACTGCTCCTCGCTGGCCCCGCGGGCCAAGCCACTGTCGAGGCCGCAGGCTGAAGGGTCGGAAGAACTAGCAGCGTCGGCCATCGAACTCAGCGAAAATGAGTCGCAAGCCTAGGCAGCTCAGTCGGGGATATTCAGCTCAAGGGCACTCAGCTCTGGGGGCAGCAGCTCCTGCACCAGAGCCGCCAGGCTGGCCACTGCCCCCGGCTGGCCCCGCAAGCTGCGCAGATCGGCGCGCATCTGCTCCAGTCGCTCCGGTGCCGCCAGCCAGTCGGCGGCTTCGGCGGCGATGGCCTCAGGGGTGATCGCCCCAACCCGCTCAGGCACCACCAAGCGGCCAGCGGCAATATTGGGAGAGGCCAGAAAGCCCCGGTGGCGCAGGCGCCAGGCCGTAATCAGCACCCCAAACAGCCAGCGCAGCAGGGGCAACCGCCCCAGCATTCCGGCCAGTCCATCCCAGGCCTGCATGACGTGCAAGTGCTGGGTTGGCACCAGCACCAGCATCGGCACCCCCAAAGCAGCCAGTTCGGCGGTGTTGGCGCCCACGGTGGTGAGGGCCAGGGAACACTGGCTCAAGCTGCCGTAAGCCGGATTCTCCCGAACCAGCCGAATCCTGGTGCCAGCTGGCGTCTCAAGTAGATCCGGAGCCAGCAGGCGGGGCTGACCCGACCGGTAGGTACGGGCGATCGGATTGGCAGGGCCAGCCTGATTCAGCAGCTCCTCCACCGCAGTGGTGGGAGCCAGGGGCAACAGAAAGCGACAGCCAGGACGAAGGGCCGCCAGCCGATCGGCCGTCTCCAGCAAAAACGGCATGCCCACACGCAACTTGGCCCGCTTCGAGCCCGGCAGCAGCGCCAACCACTCCCCTGCCGGCAAGGGCGCCTCGCTGCGGGCCGACTCCGAGAGGTCTGCCATCAGGTCACCTACCACCGTGCAGCGGGATGCCCAACGCGGTGCCAACTGGTGAGCAGCCAGGGGTCCCATGGCAGCGATGCGGTCGTTCCAGCGGGGCCAGCGGGCCACCCATTCCGCATAGGTGAGATGGCGGTAACCCAGCCGTGCCGAGAGCAGCACAGTCCAAAACTGATCACCCCCTAAAAACACCACCAGTCCCTGGCGTGGCCAGGGACCAAACCGCTTGGGGCGCAGTAGCAGGGACCAAAATTGACGAGCCGGCACTATGCGCTCAAACAGGCCCCAAGCGGCGGCGGCTCGATGCTCCTTTCCCGTGCCGTTTGGACAGGGCACAAGCAACAAATTGAGACTGCAGACTGCCCCAGGAACATCAGGCCGCAGCGGCATCTGGCGATGCAGGCGCTGGGCGAGGGGCCTAACCCAGGTAGACAGCTCTCCTGGGCCGTTGCTTACAAGCACGATCGCTGCCGAGGGCCGGATCGATTCGGGCAAGGCCTGGATGGCTCGAATTAAGAAATGCGGATGACGAGACTTGAACTCGTAAGGCCGAAGCCACACGCCCCTCAAACGTGCGTGTCTACCAATTCCACCACATCCGCATGTGGTTCGGATCGCTGGGCGCTCCGGTGCGAGCAATATACCCATCGCCGGCGCCAGAACCCTATGGGGGAGCTGTCCAGGCAGCACTGATACAGTCCGCCTCAGCCAATATCAGCTGAGACGCCGCGGATGCCCATCGGCAAGCTGCTGATCGCCAACCGTGGCGAGATAGCCCTACGCATCCTGCGCACCTGCCGGGAGCTCGGCATTCCCACCGTCGCCGTCTACAGCACGGTGGATAAAAACGCCCTGCACGTGCAGCTCGCCGACGAAGCCGTATGCGTTGGAGAGGCGCCCAGCAGCAAGAGCTACCTCCACATCCCCAACATTTTGGCGGCGGCCACCTCCCGGGGTGCTGACGCAATTCACCCCGGCTACGGCTTCCTGGCCGAAAACGACCGCTTCGCCGAGATCTGCGCCGACCACGGCATCACCTTTGTGGGTCCCTCCCCCGAGGCCATCCGCTCGATGGGAGATAAGTCGACCGCTAAGGCCACCATGGAGCGGGTGGGGGTGCCCACCATCCCCGGTAGTGCCGGCTTGCTGGCCAGCCCAGAGGCGGCTGCGCGCTTGGCCGAATCGATGGGCTACCCGGTGATGATCAAAGCCACCGCTGGTGGAGGCGGCCGCGGCATGCGCCTGGTGCCTGGGCCCGATCAACTCGAGAGCCTGTTCAAAGCGGCCCAAGGAGAAGCGGAGGCTGCCTTCGGCAACCCCGGCCTGTACATGGAGAAATTCATCGACCGGCCCCGGCACGTGGAAGTGCAGGTGCTGGCCGATCGCCACGGCAACGTGATTCACCTGGGCGAACGTGACTGCTCGATCCAGCGCCGCCACCAAAAGCTGCTGGAAGAGGCCCCCAGCGTGGCCATCAACGCCGACCTGCGCCGCCAGATGGGCGATGCGGCCGTGGCCGCCGCCCGCACCATTGGCTACGAGGGCGCCGGCACCGTGGAATTCCTGGTGGACCGCAGCGGGGCGTTTTATTTCATGGAAATGAATACCCGGATCCAGGTGGAACATCCGGTCACCGAGATGGTCACAGGGGTAGATCTGATCGCCGAACAGTTGCGTATTGCCGGTGGGGAGCCGATCTCGGTCACCCAAGACCAGATCAAGCTCTGCGGGCACGCCATCGAGGCGCGCATTAACGCCGAAGACCCCCGCCAAAACTTCCGGCCCGCCCCCGGCAAAATCACCGGCTGGCTACCTCCTGGCGGCCCAGGTGTGCGGGTCGATAGCCACGTGTACACCGGCTATGAGATACCGCCCTTCTACGACTCCTTGATCGGCAAGGTGATCGTCTGGGGCACCGATCGCCCCCACGCCCTCAGGCGGCTGCGCCGGGCCCTATCGGAATGCGCGGTGACCGGCATTCCCACCACCATCGACTTTCACTTGCAATTGCTGGAACGCCCTGAATTCCAGGCTGGCGACGTACACACCAAATTTGTCGAACAGGACATGCTTCCGCAGAAGGGCACCTAAGCCGGATCTGAGTTCAGCCGATCCCGACGCTCTGGGCCCTAAACAACACCTGACTGACAAGCCCCTGTTGCCCCACCAAAATTTCTCGCACCAGGCTGAGCAGGCCCACCCACACCACCGGCGTCACATCAACGCCACCGATCGGTTTGATCAGCCGACGGGTGAGGGCAAGCAAGGGCTCGGTAGGGGCTCCGACCAGGCGCATCGCTCCGCGGCTCAGATCAATTTGGGGATACCAGGTGAGCACGATGCGAAACAGAAAAAGCAAGGTCCAAAGCGCCAGGCCCAAGGCCAGGGCCAAGTGCAAGCCGGACAACAACGGCAGCCAGGACTGGGGTAGGGAGGTGGCTGCCGTCACAAAGATCTAAGTAGCTGAGCTCCCAGCGTAGGAAGCCGCCACCACTGCCTAGGATCGCGCCACGAATCAAGCCATAGAGCTGTTCCTGCCATGACGCCATCCCTGGCCAATTTCCTGACCAGCCTGCTTGCCGGCGCCGTGATCGTGGTGGTTCCCATCACAATCGGTCTGGTGCTGATCAGCCAAAACGATCAGCTTGATCGTCGCCTTTGAGCTCCTGCACCTGAATAACTCCAGGTCTCTAGCTGCTCGGGCTCAACTGCCTACACTGATGAGACGGACTGTCGGGTGAAAAACCGTGGTTAATGCCAGCCTGAATTGGGCCAGCATCGTGGGCATAGTGCTTGCGGTGGGCGGTGCACTGCTTTATTTCATGCGGAGCTTCAAGCCCGCACTCGCCCGGGATTACGACGTCTTTTTCGCTGCGATTGGCCTGCTCTGCGGCGGCATCCTGTTTTTTCAGGGTTGGCGCCTCGATCCAATCCTGCAATTTGGTCAGTTTCTGCTCGCCGGCACCACGGTCTTTTTCGCCTACGAAAGTGTGCGCCTGCGAGGGGTAACCACGGAGCAGGCTCGCCGGTCGTCCTACTTCGACGACGAAGAACCAATGCCCGAACCAGGCCCCTACAGGCCCAGAATGGGCGGCCGCGCCTGG
Source organism: Cyanobium sp. WKJ7-Wakatipu (assembly GCF_024345355.1). Lineage (NCBI taxonomy): Bacteria > Bacillati > Cyanobacteriota > Cyanophyceae > Synechococcales > Prochlorococcaceae > Cyanobium > Cyanobium sp. WKJ7-Wakatipu. Next base: position 13,437 of record NZ_JAGQAY010000031.1, on the reverse strand, counting down.
GGGGAGGCCTCTACAGATCGCTTTGATGAGCCGGAGCCGCTTAGGCGCCGCATCCCCTCCCGCGGCGAAGCCGATGCGCCAGATGAGGAAGATTTTTACCGGGCACCCCGTCCCAGTAGTAGGGCCGCCATCCCTGAAAGGGCCGCCAGCCGCCGCCCACCCCAAGAGGATTGGGCACCCCAAAGCTCTAGCCGGCCCAGTATCGATTTCGGTGCCCGCAGGCGTGATCGAGATGGCGCAGTAGAGCCACGACGGGGCAGCCGGCCAACAGCCGCTAGTGAGGCCATGCCTCGCTCCAGCCGCAGGCCCGCGCCAACGGCCCCTGCTTCGGCCTCAGAAGCTCCTAGGGCTTCCCAACCAGCGGGAGTACCCCAAGGCTCACCGATCAGCCCAGCAACCCCTGCCAGCGGCAGAAGCAATCGCCCAGCGGCAAGCGATATCAGTGATGCGGACTTCACCCCAGTGAAACCCTCCAGTCGCCCCGAGCCCAGCCCCCGAAGCGTTAGCCCCCGGGACAACAGCTCCCGCTTCGACGACTGAAGCTTTTCGCCGTCAACAGATTTGGTCCCCTAGGGGTGTCTGCCCTGCTGCTGATAACCCTGAGCTTGCTTGTCAGCGGCTGTTCAGGTGGAGCGTGGCTGGCCCGTCGCAGTGCTGGCCCGGTTGGGGTGTTCAACGGCAACAGCCGCCAAGAACCCGCCCTCAGCGGCCAGGGGCGATTTCTTGCCTCAGTGATTGATCGAGGTGGCCGGGCCACCCTGCTTTTGCAGGAGCAGCCCAGCGGCCGAATACTGCCCCTGCGCCATTTCCAAAACCGCCAGCCCCACAGCTCCCCCTCCCTCAGCTGGAACGGTCGCTACGTGGCGGCCCTGGTGCAACAGGGAAACCAAAGACTGGCCCTGATCGAAGACCGAGCCAACGGCAACCTGCACCGGTTTCCCCTACCGGCGGACCGCACTGCAGTGCGCCTCAGCCTGTCCCCGGAGGCACGCCAGCTGGCGGTGCAGGTAGCCCAGGCTGGCCAGTGGCGCGTGCAGCTGTTTGATCTGCGCAGCCTGCTTGAGCCAGACCTGCCCGGCGGCCTTGCCGTTCAGGGGGGCGGAACGCAGCCCTCGCCATGAGGAGCTCACTAGCAAAAAGAGCCATTGCAGCAGCAACCGGCCTGCTGCTGGGAGGCTGCCTTGCCCCCATGCCGCAGCCCGTAGTGCCGCTCAACTCCCGGCTGGAAGCCATAGGTGCCAACCGGGATCCAGCCCTTTCAGGGCGCTGGCTGGCCCTAATCAGCGGCAGGGGCGGCCGCGAACAAGTGCTGCTGCTGGATCTGGAGCGCCAGCAGCCCATAGAGCTGCCGGGCCTGAACCGGGCCGATGCCCAACCGGTGAGCGTCAGCGTCGACGCAGCAGGAGAGCGAATTGCCCTGGTGCGACAGCTGGAGGGACGCACCGAGTTGGTGCTCTACAGGCGCTCCGTGCAGAGCCTGCAACCCATACCAATGGTCCCCAGCGGCGTTGCCCGCCAGGTGCAGCTGCAGGCCGATGGTCGCCAGCTAGCTGTTCAGGTGAGCAGGGGCGGGATCTGGCAGGTGGATCTGGTGCAAATTCCATAGGGCACCAGGCGCTCAGGGCACCAGGCCAGACCAGCGCAGAAACGTCTCGCCGCTCAGGGCTTCAATCAGCAACACGGCAAAGAAGCCCACCATGGCAAAGCGACCATTCACCCTCTCGGCGTAGCCGCTCCAACCAAAGGCAGGCACTTCGTCAGTTGTTGCACTAGTTGCGGCACTGGTTGCAGGGCTGATTTCTAGGGTCTGGTCCGGGCTTGGTTCAGGCATGGGGTCAGGTAGGGGATCAGGCGTGGCGGCCCACGTCATAGCCGGCCGCGGGTAGCAGCCGCCAGTTGCCGCTGCCATCGAGCTCCAGCACGGTGTCATGGAAGGCGGTGAGGGTGGGCCTATGACCGACGCTCACAAAGGCCATCTCCCGCTCAGCTAGCAAGGAATACAGGTGACGCTCCGTTGCCACATCAAGGGCGCTGGTGGCCTCATCTAGGACAACAAAACTCGGTGAATTGAGCAGCAGGCGGGCAAAGGCCAGTCGCTGCTGTTCACCTAAAGAAAGCAGGCGAGGCCAATCCTGAATGATGTCGAGATCGGGGTAGCGCCCAACAAGCTCGGGCAGCCGAACCTGCTCCAAAACATGACGCAGCTGTTCGTCACTAAAGCGATCTGGTTGCAGCGGGTAGCAAAGCTGCTCGCGCAGGCTGCCAAGCAGCATGTAGGGCTTTTGGGGAATGAACAGCAGATCTCCCTCGCTGGGCCGCTCCACCCGACCAGCAGCCGGGGGCCACAGACCACTGACCATGCGCAGGAAAGAGGTTTTGCCGCAGCCCGACGGGCCCACAACCAGCAAGCGCTGATGAAGATTCACCTCAACACTGAGGTCGCGGATCAAGGTGCGATTGGTGCGGGGCGGCACCAAATCAACATGGCTAATCAGGATCGAATTTCCACTGCTACCGGTGCTCGTGGCTGCCAACTGGGCTTCAAGCGCTGCAGCTTCAATGCCGATTGAATCAACCTTGCCCTGAAAACCCTCAAGACGGCTGATCGAAGCAGAGAAGGCCGCAAGACGATCAACGTTGTTCACGATGTAGCTGACCGAAGAGAACACCATCGAGAAGGCGAAGCCGGCCTGGCCGAAGACACCGAAATCGACCTCCTTGGCAAAATAGATCGGTGCGATCACCAGCCAAGGCAGGAAGCGAGAAAAATAATCATAGGATCGCTGAATGACACTAATGAGCGCCTCCCAGATGATCAGGCGATCATAATTTCTAATCGCCTCTTCAAGCCTCCTGCCTGCCTCACGACCCTCCTGTTGCTCGCCCCGATAGAAAGCAATGGATTCAGCGTTATCGCGAATATGAACCAGCCCATAGCGAAAATCAGCCTCCAACTTGAGCTGCTGATAGTTCAAGTTCACCAGCTTCCGGCTGGCAAATACAATTAGAGCAGTGCCACCAACAGAATAAGCAAGAAGCACCAAGGCCAGCTTGTCGCTAATAGTCCACAATACAATTATAAAACTGACGAAAGTAAGCAGGGCAGATATTATCTCAACCGTGACACTAAGACTAGTACCGGTAAAGCTGGCCGTATCTTGCGAAATGCGCTGATCGGGGTTGTCAATCTCCTCGATTGACTCATCATTCGGATTGAGAACGTAATAAGCCCGATTTGAAAGATATCGGCTCAACAGGCGGCCGCTCAGCCACTCGCGCCACAGAATGCCAAGCTTGGGTATTAAATAACTCTGAATAGCCCTGATCGGCAGGGCTATAATCAAGCAAAAAGCATAAATAGCAACGATCTTCCAAAACTCCTCAGCCTTGTAGCCAACCAGAGCATTTTCAATATTGCGAGCTACATAGCTAATCCCCACATTGATGCCATTGATAACCAGGATCAGCAAGGTGATCACCGCCATCAACAGCCAGGGCAACCAGCGCCCGTGACGCAACTTGCCTCGGAAAGCCACAAAACAGCCCAGCCCTCCGGCCAGCAGCACCATCACCAGCGGCCCGATCGGGCTGCTCCAAATTGCTGCCACCTGCTCGGGCACCCCGGGCAGGAAACGACTGCGCAATTCGGGAATCACGGCACCGGTCAGGGCCAAAACCCCAGTGAGCAGCAACAAGGTGCTACCTACGACCACCGCAAGCAATGCCACCACCAGCAGGAGAAACTGCCAGCTCTTGGTGTCGTCTACTGGCAGGAAATAGGGTTGGGCCAGGCGTTGCAACTTCGCCAGTTGACCGCGAAGAGCCTTGAGGGGGTTCATGGGGCAGGTCGGATCAGGTCATTGTCGCGGGCCCGCGGTCAGCCCGGGGGCCAGGCCAGCGGACGCCCACCAATCACATGCACATGCAGGTGAAACACGGTCTGGCCCGCATCCGCGCCGCTGTTGATCACGGTGCGGAAGTCTTGGAGCCCCTCCTGCTTGGCCACCTTGGCGGCCACCATTAGGAGGTGACCCAGCAGGTTCTGGTGCTCGGCTTGGGCCTCGGAAAGCTGGGGGATGGGCTCCCGGGGAATCACCAACACATGGACTGGAGCCTGGGGCGTTACGTCGCGGAAAGCCAGGCAATGCTCATCGGCATACACCTGATCGCAGGGGATCTCGCCGCGGAGGATGCGCCCAAAGATCGTGTCTTGGCTCACAAAAGCAACAGGGGTGGGACAGGGGTGGCACTAACGATGTAGTGGCCCATGGCTTGATGTTGGCACGGTGCAAGACGGCGGCGCTGCAGGGCCTGGAGGCCAGGCCAGTGCTGGTGGAGGTGGATCTGGCTCCCGGCTTGCCGGGCCTGCAGCTGGTGGGCCTGGCCGATGCGGCTGTGCAAGAAGCCCGGGAGCGGGTGCGCTCGGCTATACGCCACAGCAGCCTGAAGGTGCCGCTGACGCGGGTGGTGGTGAATCTGGCCCCCGCCGACCTGCGCAAGGAGGGGCCGGCTTTTGACCTGCCGATCGCCCTGGGCCTGCTACTGGCCAGTGGCCAGCTGGATGCCGCCAGCAACAACGAGGTTTGGAGCGCCGGCGAGCTGGGGCTGGACGGCAGCTTGCGGCCGATCCGGGGGGTGCTGGCGATTGCAATTGCAGCCCGTAACCATGGCGCCCGGGCGCTGGTGGTGCCCCAGGCCAATGCCTGGGAGGCCGCATTGGTGGAGGGGCTGCGGGTGTGGGGCGCCGCCGATCTCGGCCAGGCCTTATGGCGACTGCAGCATCCGCGGGCCCGTCCGGCCGCCCCTGCCACCGCCACCGCCCCTGCCCCCGCCCTTAAACAAGCCAACGCGCCGATAACCGCCAAGCCCGCAGCTGAAGATCTTGCCGACGTCCAAGGGCAGCCCCACGGCCGCAGGGCCCTGGAGATCGCCGCAGCCGGAGGCCACCACCTGCTGCTCTGCGGCCCACCCGGCAGCGGCAAAACAATGCTGGCCCAGCGACTGGCGGGGCTGCTGCCCCCGCTCGATCCAGCGGAGGCCCTTGAGCTCACCGCCGTCCACTCGGTGGCGGGACTGCTGGACAGCAGCCAGGGCTTGCTGCAAACGCGCCCGTTTCGGAGCCCCCACCACAGCTGCTCCGGGCCGGGGCTCATCGGTGGAGGTTGCCAACCCAGACCAGGAGAGCTGGCCCTGGCCCACCACGGAGTGCTGTTTCTCGATGAGCTGGCCGAATTTCGCCGGTCCGTGCTCGACCAATTGCGCCAGCCCCTAGAAGACGGCGAAGTCTGGATTCACCGCGCCCGCCAGCGAACTCGCTTCCCCTGCCGCATCACCCTGGTGGCCGCGGCCAATCCCTGCCCCTGTGGCTGGTTTGGCGACCCAGAGCGCAGCTGCAGCTGCGGGGAGGGCCAGCGGCGGCGCTACTGGGGCCGGTTGTCGGGCCCCCTGCTGGATCGCATTGATTTGCAGGTGGTGATGAGACGGCCATCCAGCGCCGCCCTAACGGCGCCGTTTAGGGACCAGGGCGGCAGCCCGGCCAGCGACGAATCAAGCGCTGAGGTGCGAGCAAGAGTCCGCCGGGCCCGGGCCCACATGGCTGCCCGCAATCCCGGGGGCTGCTGCAACAGCCGCATCGCCGGAGGTCAGCTGCAGCAAGTGCTTCAACTGGAAAGCGAAGCCTTAGAAGTGTGGGAGGCTGCGATTCAGCACCGGCAGCTAAGTGCCCGGGCTGGCGCCAGGCTGTTGCGGGTTGCCCAAACGATCGCCGACCTAAACGATCAAGCCAGCATTGGCGCAACTGCAATTGCCGAAGCTCTTACCTACCGGTCGTTTGATCAAGGGGTATCTCGCTAAGCGGGAGACCAGATCAAAGCGATCAACGGCGGCGGCGGCGCTGCTGGGCCTTGCGCTTGTACTTCTCAACAGGTGTCTCGTGGTGACGCAGACGCTTTAGGTCAGCGAAGATGCCCGCCTTAGACACCTGGCGCTTGAAGCGACGCAGGGCCGATTCAATCCCTTCGTTTTCGCCGACGGTGACCTGGGTCATGAAGCGCTGCGCTGCTCACAGAGCTTGCCAATGTAGCAACTGCCTTTCCGCTCTGACCACTCCCCACTACTTCGGGTTCAGCGCTTGGTGCCAGAGAGGCCTGAAATGGGGCTGGGCGCAACTACCGGCAGCCCAGGCTGGATCGCAGCATCAGGCCAGGTATCGCGGTAGAGATACACGTGGCCCAGATTGCGACCGCCGTAGGCCCGGCGCTTGAGCTGCCAGCCCGGTTCAAACACCAACTGGAGGAAGCCAGCGCCCTGGCCCTTAGTGCGAGCAACTAGCATTTCCGGGCCCGCCCCGGCCTTGGTTGGCACGGCCAGCAGCACGTTGTCGCCGCTCTGACGCAGAACTGTTAGGCGGTAACTCGTGGCCAGATCTGCACCGCCGACTCGCACCGAGTAGCCGTTGGCATCGATGAAGCGGCTGCAGATGCCGCTGAAATCAAAAGTTGCAAGCAGGGGGCTCACCGGAGCTGGTGAGCCTGGGGCCACGGCAAAACAAGGCCGGGTCGGCTTGACCTGCTCATAGATGTTGAGTTGGGCGCGGACGCCATCGCCGATGGGCGCTGCCACCAGAACAAAACGCTCCTGGCTGAGATCCGCAGCTTGAAACAGGGCGCTGGCCGCCGCTGGGGTGGCACCAAATGCCACCCCAGCGGCGAAAGCTCCAGCTGCCAGGGGGAGGTAATTGACACCCAGATGGGGCAATCTCATCACGGCATTGGCAAGCGACATGTGCTTAATCGTATGCACGGTATCCGGCAAGGTCTAGGCCGGCTTGTTGATCCGAATGGCCACCAACAGGGCCGCAACCGTGCCGGGCAGGCTCAGGCCCAGGATCCAGAGGGTGGTCTGCTGTCCCAGGTCGGGGTCGCCGTAGGCGAGCTCAAACACCGAGCCCGTGGAGGCGATGCCAAGTATGCAGGCAAGAGCCAGGAACAAGCCGGCCAGGGGTTTCATGGGCATGGAGAAGAACGATCAGCGGATGGAACGGACATCTGCCCGTTGAAAGCCCTTTTCCAGCAGGCCTTCATTGAGGCTGAGCTCATCGGTGACCCGGTCAACGAAAAGCACACCTTCTAAGTGGTCCATCTCGTGCTGGATGCAGCGGGCCAGGAGGCCATCAGCCTTGACCCGTTGGGGGCGGCCCATCTCGTCGCGATAGCTGACCTCAACCGTGGCCGGGCGCACCACATTCAGGTAAACGCCAGGGATGCTGAGGCAGCCTTCCTCATAAGTCTCGATTGCAGCACCGAAGCAGGCGATCTCGGGGTTGATCAGAACCATCGGCGCCGCGGCGGCATTCTCGGGATCAAGATCAATTACCAGTAGCTGCTTATGCACTCCCACCTGGGGTGCCGCCAAACCAATGCCCTTGGCCGCATACATGCTGCGCAGCATGTCCCGGGCCAGATCTCGCACACTCTCATCAACCTTGCTGATGCGCTTGGCAGGGGTGCGCAGCACCCCATCGCCAAGGGTGTGGATCGTGAGGGGGGACTCCTCAAGGGCATCCTTGGGCACTTGAACGCCGCGGCTGGCCTGAACGGCGGAGCGTGCCATCTGGGCAAAGCTGCCGGCTGAACTGCGGGCCAACGCGATACTTGATCGAACGACATCCACTTTAAGTCGTTATCCCTCGGTGCATGCGGTGGCTGACCCCCCTGGAGCCCTTCCCGCCGCTGTTGTGGTGGGCCAAACCCCCAGCCTGCGGGAGCCACGGCTACTAAACGGGGTGCTCTATTGGCTGGAGCAGCGACCCCATGAAGGGGGGCGCACGACCCTGCTGCGACGCTTGGGGCCAGACCAGCCAGCAGAGGAACTAACCCCTGGCAGCTGGAATCTGCGCAGCCGGGTGCATGAATACGGTGGCGGCAGTACGGCCCTGGGCCTCCGGAGCGATGGCCGGCCCGTAGCGGTGTTCAGCCACGACGGTGACCGCTGCCTCTGGCTGCTGGAGCTCGATAGCAGCGATTGCCAGCCGCGACGGCTCAGCCCGCCAGGTGCCTACGGCGGCGGCGTGATCGATGCCGGCCGCGACCGCTGGATCGGCGTACGGGAAAGCGGCAGTGATGAAGGTGCTGGCCTCGACCAGCTGGTGGCTGTTGGGCTGGAAAGTGGCGAGCCCCAGCCGCTGGTGGTGCCAGCCGACTTCTGCGGCTACCCGGCCCTAAGCCCCTCCGGCGCAGGGCTGGCCTGGGTGGAGTGGCAGCAGCCCTTCATGCCCTGGGAGCGCAGCCAGCTCTGGCTGGGGCACTTCGATGAGGCAGGCCAGCTCAGCGGCCGCCGCCTGGTCGCAGGATCGGGGGTGGAACCAAACCCGAACATTTCGGTGTTCCAGCCGCTCTGGTGCGGGCCCCACCTGGTGGTGGCAAACGATCGCTCCGGCTTCTGGAACCTCGAACAGCTCGACAACGCCGAGGGATTCGACGCAGAAACCCTGAGCGCAGAGGCGCCGCTTGCCTGGCAGCCGCTGCTGCCCATGCAGGCGGAATTCGGCATGCCCCAGTGGGTTTTCGGCATGGGCACCCAGGCCTGGGATGGCGAGCAGCTGCTGGCCACCGCCTGCCTGCAGGGGCGCTGGCAGCTGGGCCGCGTGGAGCTGCCGAGCCAGAGCGGAGGTGCCGGCCAGTGGCAGCCCCTGGCCATCCCCTTTGATGATCTGGCTGGTATTTGCGCCGAACGGGGACGGCTGGCCTGCATCGCCGCTTCAGCAACCGAACCAGCGGGCCTGCTCGAGCTGGACCTGGCCAGCGGCAACTGGTGGCACAGCCCTGCTGCCGCCTGCCCTCTGGCGCCGCAGGCGATCAGCCTGCCGCAGGAGCTGTGGTTTGAGGGCCACGGCGGCGCCCGCAGCCACGCCTGGTTTTACCCCCCAGCCGGGGGAGCCCATCGGGAGGCACCCTTGCTGGTGAAAAGCCACAGCGGCCCCACCGCCATGGCCCGCACGGCCCTGAACTTGGCCATTCAGTTTTGGACAACCCGAGGCTGGGGGGTGGTGGATGTGAACTACGGCGGCTCGACCGGATTCGGCCGCGCCTATAGGCAGCGGCTCGCTGGCCAGTGGGGCGTGGTGGATGTGGACGATTGCGCCGCAGCCGCCCAGGCCCTGGTGGCGGCGGGCCGGGCCGATCCCGACCGCATCGCCATCGAAGGCGGCAGTGCCGGCGGCTTCACCACCCTGGCCGCCCTGTGCTTTACGGACGTATTTCGCGCCGGCGCGAGCCGCTACGGCGTAGCCGACCCCAGCGCGTTGGCGTCTGAGAGCCATCGCTTTGAAGCCCGCTATCTCGATGGGCTGATCGGCCCCTGGCCGGAAGCGCGCGCCACCTACGAGGCCCGCTCACCGCTGGCCCACGCCGATCAAATCCGCTGCCCGGTGATCTTTTTTCAGGGCCTCGATGACAAGGTGGTGCCACCGGAGCAGACCGACCGCATGGCAGCAGCGCTCGAAGCCAACGCCATCCCGGTGGAGGTGCACCGCTTCCCGCAGGAGGGCCACGGTTTCCGCGATGGTGCCACTTTGATCCGCGTCCTGGAGGCCACTGAGGCTTTCTTCCGCCGGCACTTCAACCTGTGATCGCAACCTTGGCGAGCGACCTGCTGCCCAGCTTCGGCTGGTTGGCCCTGGCCCTGGCCTGCCTCAGCCTGATCCTGGCGGTGGGGCGAGCCCTTGGTGCCCGCTTGCAGCTGCGACTCTGGGGCATCCCCGAAGCCCTGCTGGCCGGACTGCTGGGCCTGCTACTGGCCCCGGGCGGCCCCCTGCCGCTGCTGCCTCCTCAGGTGATGCAGCTATGGGCCGATCTGCCGCTGGTGCTGCTCACCCTGGTGTTTGGCTCGCTGCTGCTCGGCAAACCCCTGCCCAAACTGGAGGGGCTGTGGCGGCCGGTGTCGGGGCAGGTGTCGCTGGCGCTGGTGCTGGCCTTCGGTCAATACGTGGTGGGCGGACTGGCGGTGCTGCTGGTGCTGCAGCCCTGGCTGGGGGTGAGCCCAGTGATGGCCTGCCTGATCGAGGTGTCCTACGAGGGCGGCCATGGCTCCGCCGCGGCGATGGGGCCGAGCTATGCGGCCCTGGGCTTTCCCGGCGGCCAGGCCCTGGGCCTGGCGATGGCCACGGTGGGGCTGCTGAGCTCCACTTTGGTGGGGGGGCTGGTGGTGGTGCTGGCCCGCAGCCGCGGCTGGCTGCTGGCCGATGCCCCTGGCAGCGCAGCCAGCAAGCCAACCACCACGGCCAGCGGCGATTCAGGTGGCGTGGCGGCCAGGGCAGCGGCTTGGGCGGTGAACCTGGCCCTCGCGGGCATGGCCGTGCTCACGGGCGTGGCGCTACTGGCCGGATTGCGCTGGCTCACCTCTGGGCTGGGGGATGGCGTTGCCAGCGTTGTTGATGCGCTGCCGGTGTTTCCGTTAGCGATCGTGGGGTCGCTGCTGGTGCGTTTAGCGCTGGAGCGCAGCGGCAAAGCCCATTGGGCCTCTTCAGCGGTGCAAGGCCAGGTGGGCACCCTTTCAGCAGATTTGCTGATCACCGCCGCCACCGCCGGGCTGGATCTGGCCCTGCTCAAGGCCGACTGGCTGCCGCTCACGGTGCTTGCCCTAGGCGGCCTGGTGTGGAACCTGGCGGTGACCCTGCTCCTAGCACCGCGGCTGCTGCCAGCCGACTGGTTTGAGCGGGCGGTGATTGAGTTTGGCCAGGCCACGGGAGTGGCGGCCAGCGGCCTGCTGCTGCTGCGCATGGCCGATCCAGACGACCGCAGCGACGCCCTACCAGCCTTTTCGATCAAGCAGCTGATGTTGCAGCCCTTTCTAGCCGGAGGGGTGGTGACGGTGGTGGCCCCCCTGGCGGTGGCGGGCTGGGGGCTGCCGCTTTGGACCGGCTTCTGTTTTGCCCTGGTGCTGCTGTTTGGCGGCACCGGGCTGTGGCTGGCGCGCAATCAGGCGCCGGCGCCGTAGTGCAGGGAGCGGAACTGCTCATGCACCGCAGCCATCTGGGCGGCACTGAGCAGCGGTGGCTCGCCGAGTTGCAGGGCCTGCAGATACATCTGGGCCAGTGTTTCCACCTCAACGGCGATGCGCAGGGCCTGATCGAGGCTGGTGCCGAGTGTGACCTGGCCGTGCTGGGCCAGCAGGCAGGCCAGCCGTCCATCAAGGGCCTGCACAGCAAGGGCCGAAAGCTCGGCGGTGCCAAAGGTGGCGTAACCGGCGCAGCGGATGTCATCGCCGCCGGCCACGGCGGTCATGTAATGAAAGGGGGGGATGGGGCGGCCATGGCAGGCCAGGGCCGTGGCATGGATCGAGTGGCAATGCAGCACCGCCTGGATCTCGGGCCGGCTGACGAGGAGATCGGCATGCAGCCGCCACTCGGAGGAGGGCCGCCGCCCACCAGCCACTGGCGCGAGGGGCTGACCGCTGGCAGCAATCGCCACCAGATCCTGCGGCTGCATCTGCTCAAAGGGCAGGGAGCTGGGCGTGATCAGCAGGCCACCAGGAATACGCACCGACAGGTTGCCTGAGGTGCCCTGATTGAGCCCGCTGGCGTTTAGGCACCGGGCCACCTCCACGAGCTGCTGGCGCTGCGCCTGCTCAGTCATTGCGATAAAGCTCCTGCAACCCAGCCTCGGTGGCCGCTGCCACGCCCCGCTCGGTGATCAGGCCCGTCACCAGCCGCGCCGGCGTGACATCGAATGCCGGGTTGAAGCCGGCGCTGCCCGTTGGCGTCAGCTGCACGGTCGTGATCGCGCCATCGGCGCCGCGCCCCTGGATGTGAGTCACCTCCTCGGCACTGCGGGCCTCGATCGGGATTTCGGCCACGCCATCGCCAATCGTCCAGTCGATCGTGGAGGCGGGCAGGGCTACATAAAAGGGCACGCCGTTGTCGTGGGCGGCCAGGGCCTTGAGATAGGTGCCGATCTTGTTGCACACATCGCCGCGGCGGGTGGTGCGATCAGTACCCACGATCACCGCATCCACCTGGCCGTGCTGCATCAGGTGGCCACCGGCGTTATCCACGATCACGGTGTGGGGCACGCCCTCCTTAGCCAGCTCATAGGCCGTGAGCGAGGCACCCTGGTTGCGGGGGCGAGTCTCATCCACCCACACATGGATAGGAAGCCCGGCGCGGTGGGCCTTGTAAATGGGGGCGAGGGCCGTACCCCAGTCCACCGTGGCCAGCCAGCCGGCGTTGCAGTGGGTGAGCACATTGAGCCTGGCGCCGGGCCGGGCCGCCACCAGCTGCTGGAAGATCGCCAGCCCGTGGTTGCCGATGGCCTCGCACATGGCCACGTCCTCATCGGCGATCGCCGCGGCCTCCGCCTTGGCCGCCTCGGCCCGCTCGGCCGGCGCCAGAGGCTGCACCTTGGCCCGCACCCGCTCCAGGGCCCAGCGCAGGTTGATCGCCGTGGGCCGGGTGGCATTGAGTTGCTCGAAGGCCGCCGCCAGGGAGGTGTCGCCCGGATCGGCCTGCAGGGCCAGCATCAGCCCATAGGCGCCTGTCACGCCGATCAGCGGCGCTCCGCGCACCACCATCGTGCTGATCGCGTCTGCCGCCTCAGCGCAGCTGCGCAGGGTGCGCGTCGTGAATTGGTGGGGCAGCAGGGTCTGATCGATAACACCGATCGCGTAGGAGCCCAAGCCGCCGTCCGGCTCTAGCCAGATCGTGCGCCAGGCCTTGCCGTCGATGTTCATGGCTGCATGTGGAGCGAAATCAGACTCTGATCATCCTTGGGGGGGGCTGGAGCAGATCAGCTCCAGGACCAGAAGCGGAACGATCCTGGAATGGACCGTCTCAAAATCCGTACAGTTTGTACAGAATCCCGGAGCCTGACGCCAACACAACAGCGCCCCCTGCCGCTTACTCAAATCAGCCGGTAGCCAAACCAATCCGGCACCTGGCTCTGGCTCAGGCCCTCGGGGTGGGGCTCCAGCTGCACATGCCAGCGCTCGCCGTCCAGCAGCTCCAGCTGCTCGATCGCCAGGCAGTCGTCTACGGCCACCAGATCATCCTTGTGCTGCTGCAGGGCGCCGCGCAGCCACTGGCGCTTAGCAGCCGCCTTGGCCGCCTGGGGCGAGCGAGCCACCACCAGGCCGAAGTGGTGCAGCTCCGCTAGGGAGTCGGGGCGGTAGGCGCCCAGGTTTACAAACCAGAGCCGCTCGGGCCGGGGCGCGGCCGGCTCGCGCCCGAGGCTCACCGCGAAGCCATCCACCGCTCGCACCGCCATGTAGCTGTCCAGGTGCAGGCCCTCACGCCTCCCGAACCAGTGCCGCCGCAACTCTGGACGTGATTACCCAGCTCACTCCGCACAGGGCGAACTGGTCGCATAGACTGGTACGCATATACCAGTTAGCCCATGTCGCGCAGTGCCGTCCAGTTTCAGAAAGGCCTCTCGCTGCCTGAGT